>CAMNQO010000120.1 GCA_946549475.1 uncultured Bacteroidales bacterium | reverse complement strand
CCTTCCTGCCCGACTGGGCCTCCGGACACGGCGCCACGCTGCGGCAGAACTCCGTTTTCCGTTTCCGCCTGAAAATGCCCGCCGGCGTCAGCACGGTCTCACGCATCACCCTGTCTGCGGGCAGCGACCTGTTCTACAGCACCAACGGCGGCAGCGGCAAGACCTCTTCGCTGGTGCTGAACCTGAGCCAGGTCAATGTCTCATCCTCCTCGCAGATTGTCAATGCCTACATGAACTACGGCTGGCAAAGCACCCCCCTGTCCGCCGGGACCAAAATCCTGCTGACGGCGGAGACCAACGCCGGGACGTTGGAAAAGACTTTTGCCGTCAAAGCCGCGATGACCCTCGGGGGCGGCAAGTTCTACACCTTCCAACTCAATGACAGCGACTGGGACGATGAGGCCGACGCCATCCTGGACAACCACAGCGTCGTGACACTCTATACCGACCCTGAAACGCCCGACCTGACCCCGGCCCTGAAGATTCTCTTCATCGGCAACAGTTTCACCCAGGATGCGGTCTGGCATCTGCCCGACATTCTCAAGAACATGGGATTCCGCAAGGTCAAGATGATCGACTGCTACATCGGCGGACACCTGATTTCCGAATACGAGTCCGAATTTGACAGCGGCACGGCCAACAATGCCTACACCGCCACGCCCGAGAACATGGCCTGGAACAACAAGACGGGCATGACCCTCAAACAGATCTGCGAGAGCGAAAACTGGGATGTCATCACCCTGCAGGAGCATACCGGCAACAATTGCTCCTGGCAGTGGACGACCGCGCGCAAGAACACCCTGCAAAGCCTCGTGAACAAAATCAAGGCCACCCAGTCGAAGACGCCCAAGATGTACTACCTGATGAGCCAGTCCTACTACGATTTCGCCCGCATGAGCGGCCAGAGTGCGTACTGGACCTTCTCCACCCAGAAGGAGATGTACGAGACCTGCGTCGCATACGCGCAGCACGCCGTGAGCGAAGTCGGATTCGACGGCATCATCCCCTCCGGCACCTATGTCCAGAACATCCGCACTTCCAGCGTCAATTCCCCGATGGACATGACCCGTGACGGCTACCACATGGACTACGGGCTCGCCCGTTACGGTGCCGCCTGCCTGGTCTATAATGTGGCGATGAAGCCCATCCTGGGCCTGCCGCTCGGCGAATACTACACCTATTCCGGAAACGCCGTCAACTCCACGGCCCATTCCACACCGGTCACGCTCGCCAACGGCGCCGTCGCCCGCCAGGCCGCCGAACTGGCCCAGGCCAACCCCTGGACCATCACGGACATGGAAGGCCGCGACACGCAAGGCGGTATTTCCAATGCGGCGGAAATGGTGGACTTCGCCCTGGCCGTCAACAACGGGGAAGACCTCACCCGTTTCCAGAATGCGGAGGGCAAAATTGTCCTGCTCAACGACATCGACCTCTCGTCCGTGCGCACCTGGATTCCCATCGGCCGCTGCACGATGAGCTGGTCCTCCAAGACCCTCAAGATCGGCATCGGGCATCCGTTTACCGGCCATTTCGACGGGCAGGGACACAAAATCAAGAACTTGACGATGCTGTGCGACAACGCCATCAACTACCGCGCCTGGGGTCTCTTCGGCTGGATTGGGGAAGGCGGCATCGTGGAGAATCTGGTCATCGACTCCTCCTGCAAGATTACCTTCAAGCCCGCCAACCAGACAGAGTTCGGCGTCGTCGCGGGCGTGGTGCAGGACGGCATCGTCCGGAATGTGACCAACAATGCCAATGTGACCGTCTCCGGTTTCTCCTCGACGGCCAACCAGCGCCATACCGTCGGTCTGGTGGGATTTGCCTACGCCAAGAGCGGCTGCACCCTGCAAAACCTGGTCAACAACGGCACCTTCACGACCAGCGCCTCTTCGTCCAGCGTCGTGTACTACCCCGGCGGCATCGTCGGTCTGACGACCAACTCCAACGATGCGACCGGGACGATGCTCGTCAAGAACTGCACCTTCAACGGCAAACTCGTCTCCTCCGCCTCCAACCCGGCGGCCGGTATCGTCAGTTTTGTCGATATGGCCGGATGCCGTTTCGAGGGTTGCATCAGCAAAGGCACCGTCATCACCGACCGCACCGTAGCGACCGGCCTGGTGGGCACATTCTTCGGACAGTGCAATGTGGCCGCTGCCTTCAGCAACTGCGTCAGCAGCGCCAAAATCGGCACCTACAACAGCGGCACCTGGAACTACTACACGCTCAGCGCATCCAATTATATGGACTACATCGGAACCCGCTCGAGCGCCGCGACCGGCGTGACCTCCGCCAACATCCGTTTCACCGAATAATCTTGCTGCAAGATGGATATTATGAAACATTCTGACTACATCCCGCCCCGTGCGGAAATCAAGGGCGTACGGCCCGTCGCCCCGCTCGCCATCTCGGGCAGTATCGGCGATATGCCCGCCACTCCTGTTTACGAAGAAGAATTTTAGACTATGCGCCAATATTCATACCTCCTGCTCGCAGCCGTCGCCTGCATCACGGCCGCCTGCGCCAAAGAAAAGGCTGTCGAAGAGACGCCCGGCAACAAGGTCCGCATCCAAGCCGGACTGAACGAGGACAGCAAAATCAGCCTGACCGACCAGACCACCAGCCTAGCGCTGGCCTGGGAGGCGGACGACGCCATCCGCATCAACGGAGCCTCCGGCAGTTCCTCCCTGTTCGGCATCCTTCCGGGCTACAGCGCCCACAACGCCAGTTTTGAAGGCGAAGCCCTGTTCAACGGGCCCTACACCCTCCTTTACCCGGGAACTTACGCATCGGCCGCCGCGATGAATGCCCGCGACCTGACGGTGCAGACCCAGAACGGCAACGGCAGCACCGCCCACCTGGAATACAACGCGATGCTCAGCGGCGTGAGCGACTACCACTCCTTCGCTTTCACTTCGGCATGGGCAAGCAGCAACGGTGCGACTTTCAAGGAAAACGCCGTGCTGAAACTCCTGCTGCAAGTCCCTTCGGGCATCACTTCGGTCAGCCAACTCGTCCTGACGGCCAACAGCGATGTCTTCTACCGGACCAACGGCGGCTCCGGAAAGACGGGGACCCTCACGCTGAACATGGAAAATGTTACGGTCTCGGCCGCTGACTACCTGCTGACGGCCTATCTCGACCTCGGCATGCAGACGACCACGCTTCCGGCCAACATTTCGCTCACCGCGACGGTCACGACGAACATCGGCACTTACTCCAAACTGGTCACGCCGGGAGCCAAGACGCTTTCCAGCGGCAAGATGTACATCATCAACTTCAATGACGGCAACTGGACCTCGCCCGCTCCCTTCGCTGGCGGCGACGGCACGGAAAACAATCCCTACCTGATCGGCAACTATATCCACATGAACAACATGGGGAATGCCCTGATCGACGGGGAGACCGTCTGGTTCGAGATGATTGCCGACGTGGACATGAACCCCGATGACGCCGGCTATTGGACCCCGCTCAACTCGGTCTCCACCTACGACAAGGGCGTCCATTTCGACGGCAAGGGACACACCATCCACAACTTCTCCATCAAAGGCGGCACCCTGCACAACGGCATGTTCTCCATCCTCAACGGTACGGTGCAGAACGTGACCTTCAACAAGCCCCTCATCATCGACGACGGTTTCGCTTCGACCAACAATCATGATGTGGGCTTTGTCGCCGGATATGCCGGCTACACGGCCAACGGGAAAACCTATTCCGGCAACGCCGTCAATGTCAAGGTCAAGGACGGAGAGATTGCCACCAACTCCACCCTGCATACGGGCGGCGTAGGATTCGGCGCCATCTTCGGGACAGGGGCATTCTGTACGGTCTCCCAGTGCCGGGTCAACGGATTCACGATTTCCGACCACGACAATGACGGAACGGTCCCCAATATCATGGGCGGCATCGTCGGACGCACCAACGGCTCCACGACCTCCATCCGGAACTGTTCGGCCAAAAATCTGTCCTTCAACGGATTCTCCTTTATGGGCGGCATCCTGGCCTATCACAACACGACCGGAGCCGTACAGATTGACAGTTGCTCAACCTCCGGTACCATCGTCGGCCAGCAATCCCTGGGCGGCATCGTCGGAGGCGCCGCAGCGACGGCTACCGGCCTGACCATCAACCGGGCGGTATCTTCCGTCAATCTGACCAGCAAGGCGGCCAACGCTTATCTCGGCGGCATTATGGGCTCGCATAACGGTTTTGTCACCATCACCAACAGCAAGGCTTCCGGCAATCTGAGCGCCGGCACCGGTTTCGGCTCCTTCACGGGCGGCATCCTGGGCAACTGCGCCCTGGCCGGCTGCACCATCACCGACTGCTCCTACAGCGGCAACATCACGGTGAACGGAAACTATGTCGGCGGCATCCTGGGCAAGAGCGTGGAACAAACCACCATTACCAATTGCAAATGCTCCGGCATCCTCACTTCCGGCGGCACCTACAGCAGCGGAACGGCTCCGGAAGGACGCCTGGGCGGCATAGTGGGCCAGCTCGGTACGACCGCAGCGACGAACAGCACCATCTCGGGCTGCGTCTTCAGCGGCCAGCTCAAGAGCAACAGCAACTACTCGAAAGATGCGGCCCGCTACATCGGCGGTATCGCCGGTGCGGTGTACGGCGTCAACATCCACCACTGCCTGGTCACCGGCTCGCTCGGAGGCAAAGCACACGAGACACATGTGGCCGGTCTTTGCGCCTATGCCAATGTCTGCACGGTCAATGCCTGTGAATTCCGCGGCACCACGACCTATGCCACAGGCACGATGGGCGGCATGTTCGGCGGCATCAACGGCAACTGCACCATCAGCAACTGCCTGTTCAACGGCAACCTTACCGGCGGTTACAATGTCGGCGGCATCATCGCCAACCCGAACAATGCGAGCAATACGCTTTCATTCAGCAACAACCTCGTGCTCGGACAGATCAAAGGCATCGGCGGCGTGGGCGGCGTCATCGGACTGATGGGCCGCACCCAAGGCAGCCTCACCGTCCAGAAAAACCTGGTGTACTGCACCTCCATCGAGGGTACGCGCACGATGGACTGCAACAGCAACCGCAGCTGCGGCACCATCATCGGCGAACTCGCCGGCTCGGCATACACCCTGAACAACACCAATTACTTCAGCAGCAGCGTATCGTTCACCGACGGGGCCAGCGGCGTGTCCGACCGGGTCACCACACCCACGGAACAGACCGGCAACTACACGACCTCCAGTCCCCTGACCTGGTCCTACAGCGCGACCTACTTCCATCCGTACTACGGACGCAAGACGACCTCCAC
>CAMNQO010000119.1 GCA_946549475.1 uncultured Bacteroidales bacterium | reverse complement strand
TCATCAAGGTCAACCAACTCGATTTGCAGCGCAGCCTGGGCTATACGGCCAAGTCACCCCGCTGGGCCGTCGCCTACAAATTCAAGGCGGAACAGGCCCTGACTCCCCTGCTGAGCATCGACTATCAGGTGGGTCGGACGGGAGCCGTCACGCCCGTGGCCAACCTCGAACCCGTCCAGTTGTCCGGGACCGTCGTCAAGCGGGCCACCCTGCACAACCCCGACCAGATGCAACTGCTCGACCTCCATGTCGGCGACTGGGTCTATGTCGAAAAGGGCGGCGAGATCATCCCCAAGATCGTGGCGGTAGAGCCTTCCCGGCGTCCGGCCGGCGCGACGAGACCCGCATTCCCGCTCAACTGCCCCATCTGCGGGACCCCCCTGGTCAAAGACGAAGGCCAGGCCAAGTATTTCTGCCCCAACAAGGACCACTGCCCGCCTCAGATCAAAGGCACGCTCGTCAATTTCCTCAGCCGCAAAGCGATGAATGTGTTTGCCGGTGAGGCCAATATCGAGCAGTTGTACAACATGGGGTTCGTACACAATATCGCCGACCTCTACGACTTGGACGAAAACAAACTCCTGCATCTTGAAGGCTGGAAACACCGCATGGCGGAGCGTTTTCTGGAGAGTTTGCAGGAATCGGTCAGGACCACGCCTTTCGAGCGCGTCCTCTATGGCATCGGCATACGATTTGTAGGCGAACAGACCGCCAAAACGCTTGCCCGGCATTTCGGATCCATCGATGCGCTGATGGAGGCGACCCGCGAACAGTTGCTGGAGGTGGAGGATGTAGGTGAAGTGATTGCGGACAGCCTGTTGCACTGGTTTGCCGATCCCTCCAACCGCGAAATCATCGGACGGCTGCGCAAAGTGGGGCTGCATCTGGCCGTCGAGCAGAAAGACGGAGCGGCTTCCCAAGCCCTCGCGGGCAAAGTCGTCGTCATCAGCGGGACCTATTCCATCTCCCGTGAAGAGATGAAGGCCCTCATAGAAGCGCATGGAGGCAAGATTTCGTCTTCCGTCAGCGCCAGGACCAGTTGGCTGCTCGCCGGAGAGAAGACCGGCCCGGAGAAACGCAGGAAAGCGGAGAGCCTGGGAATTCCCCTGCTCACCGAAGCGCAGTTGCGCGCGATGCTGCAGGAGGGAACGGCGCTCCAAGAAGGCGGGCAGGCCGCCTCCGGCGATGACGGGCAGGCGGTGGAGAACGGGACCGGCGACGACGGCAAGCCGGCGGAGGAGGAAAGCATGGCGACAGACAAGAATCCGTCGGAAGAAGGAACACAACTTACGCTGTTTTAGTCGATATGGCAGAATTTACCCAGGAAGAACTCGAACACATCCGGCAGGAATACGACGCCTTGATGGATGCCGCAGGCAAGCGCTGCGCCAACGAGTGGGAACTCTCGCAGGTCCGGAAAGCCTTTGAATTTGCCGACAACGCCTATCCCGGGATGCGGCGCCGCTCTTCGGAGCCCTATCTGCTCCATCTGCTCTCCGTCGCCCGCATCGTGGTGGAAAAAATCAGCCTGGGCTACAAATCCATCTGCGCCGCCCTGCTGCACGATGTTGTGGAAGATACCGAATACACGCTGGATGACATCCGGAGCCAGTTCGGGGACAAAATCGCCTCGCTGGTCGAGGGACTGGGCAAGATCAAGACCGTCCTCGACAAGGAAGACAAGGCCAAAGAACAAAATTTCGAAGCGGAGAATTTCAAACGCATCCTCCTGACGCTCAACGATGACGTGCGGGTCGTACTCATCAAACTGGCCGACCGGCTGGACAACTGCCGCACGCTCGACACCCTGCCTGCCTACAAACGGGAGAAAGTGCTGTCGGAGACGATGTTCGTGTTCATTCCCCTCGCCCACCGCCTCGGCCTGTATGAAATCAAATCCGAGATGGAGAATATCTGGCTGCGCTTCAAGGAGCCGCAAGCCTACGAAGAGATTTCCCGAGGCGTCGAGGCGAAAATGGCCAAGGCCAAAGAGGAAATCGACCGTTTCGTCCTTCCCATCCAGGCGGCGCTGGAGAAAGCCGGCCTGCATTTCATCATCAAGCGCAGGGTCAAAACCCCCTATTCCTGCTGGCACAAGATGCAGACCAAAGGCGTGACCTTCGATCAGATATACGACATCTACGCCATCCGCATCATCTTTGACGACAAGTGCGAGACCATCGACGAAGAACGCTCGCGTTGCTATGGCATCTTCTCGACCATCACCAGCATGTATCCCTATAAGCCCGACCGCACGCGGGACTGGATCAAGAGTCCCAAGAGCAACGGGTACGAGGCCCTGCACTGCACGGTCAACGACAACGGCAACTGGATCGAGGTGCAGATCCGCTCCCGCCGCATGGACGAAATCGCGGAAAAAGGCATCGCCGCCCACTGGGCCTACAAGAAAGAAGGCTTCGTCTCGGGCGAGGACAACGAGATGGACCGCTGGCTGGAAAAAATCCAGCACATCCTCAGCGATCCCGATGTCAATTCCCTGGAATTGCTGGATATCGTACACGAAGACCTGCTCACCACCCGGATTTATGTATTTACGCCCAACGGAGACCAGAAGAGCATCCTCAAGGGTGCCACGGCCCTGGATTTCGCCTATTCCATCCATTCGGAAATCGGCCGCAAAGCCATTGCCGCCAAGGTCAATACGCGCCTGGTCCCGCTGCACCATGTGCTCCGCTCCGGCGACGAGGTGGAAATCCTGACCACGGAAAACGGCCGGCCGCAGAAGGAGTGGCTGTCTTTCGTTAAGACCAAACGGGCCAAAGACGATATCCAGAGTTTCTTCAAAAGCAGGAAAACGGCCAGTGACAAACGCCCTGTCCTCCCCTCCGCCCCGGCCCCGGAGGCCCGCAAGATGCGTCTGTCCCTCTCCTTCCGGGCGCAGGACAGAAAAGCCGTGGAAGAATGGGTCAAAACGCTGGAACGCATAGCCGGTGTTGAAGAAGTAACCATAGACGAAATGAAATGAGAGCCCGTCCGGACAAAATCTGCCTTGCCCTCGTGCTGGCCCTGACGCTGGGAGCGATGATGTTCACGCCCTCCTGCGCCAATACGACGACACCCCCGAGCGGCGGTCCCAAAGACACCATCCCCCCGTTCGTCGTCAAGGTGCAGCCGCTTTCCGGCGCGACCCAAGTCCCCCGAAAAGGAACCCGGCTCAAACTGACATTCAACGAGTATGTGGTCATCAAGGAAAACAAGAACATCTACCTGTCCCCGCCCCTTGAGAAGAAACCCGTCGCGAAAATCCGCGAGAAGAGCCTGGTCGTCAGCTTTGAAGGCATGCTGGACTCGGCCCGGACCTATGTGCTGGACCTGACCGGCGCCATCGTCGATAACAACGAAGGCAATCCCTTCCCCGGCTATACCCTCGTCTTTTCCACCGGAGAGCGCATCGACTCGATGCTCATCAGCGGTACGGTCCGTGACAACCAGACGCTGGCCCCCGTCGAAGGTGCCACCGTGATGCTCTATAAGGACCATTCGGACTCCGCGGTCTTCAAAAAACGGCCGGATGCGGCCGGCAAGACGGACGCCTGGGGCTATTTCTGCCTGCGCAACATCCAGGACACCGTTTACCGCATGTACGCCATCCTGGACGCCGGCGGCAACAATGTCTATGACCCTGACGCGGACAAAATCGCATTTATCGACAGCCTGGTCCGTCCGGCATTCAAAGTCAACGACTCCCTTCCCCAACTCCGCAAATGTGATGCGAAAGACACGCTGGCCTGCCTGAGCCGGCCTTCCGAACACGAGTTGCTCCTTTTCAAGGAGACCTCTTCCAAACAAATGATCGTCAACAAGGAGCGTGTGGGAGAACGCACGGCCTACATCACCTTCATGGCGCCGGACGCCCGCATTGACTCCATCTGGTTCAAAGGCATACCGTCCAGAAAACTCATCCGCCAGTTCAACGCCACGAAAGACAGTCTGGAATTGTGGATCAACGACCCCAAGCCCCAGGCCGATACCCTCTTCCTCAATGTGGACTATTGGAAAACCGACACCATCGGCAACCTGGCCAAGACTCTGGAGACGGTCAGACTCGTCAGGCCGAAGGGCAAGGCCGCTGCCAGAAAGAGCAAGAAAGATATCAAGAAAGAAGATACGACTTGCGTCATCACGCCGGACGCCAAGCCGGAATTTATCGAGCAGAACGGTTTCGTGCTCGAATTCAAATACCCGCTGATCGAGGACGGCTGGGATTCGCTCCGGCTCATCGCCATGAATCCCAAGCAGCAGAAGAGTCCGATGAAATTCCGGCTTGAGAAAGATTCGCTCAATCTGCGCCGTTTCATCGTCCGGCCCGGTGCTAAGTTGCAGGAAGGGTACGAATACACGCTCAAAATCCCCCATCGGAAATTCCGGGACATCAACGGCTTCTACAACGACAGCCTCGATGTGAAGGTGTCCCTGCCCAAAGACGAGAAGGCCAGCAGCCTCACCCTCCGGGTAAGCGGCGTGGCCGGAAAGACCTATATCGTGGACCTGATGGACGAAAAGATCGCCAAGATTCAGCGCAGTTATACCATCCGCAAAGATGCCAACTTGCTTTTCCCCTATCTGAAAGCGGGCAATTATGCTATCCGCATCACGGAAGATGCCAACGGGAACGGGTTGATCGATACAGGCTGCCTGCTGGAACGGAGGCAGCCGGAAAAGGTGCGTCTGTATAAACTCCGGGATGGAAATTCCCTGATTAAAGTGGATGAAAGGACGGATATCGAACAGGATATCGATTTGAATGAGATGTTTGGTGAACAAAAAAAGGTATATGAACAGAAAGACACTGTCGCTGGTGCTCCTGTCACTGCTGCTGACAGCACGGCTGCCGGCCGCTGAGCCGAAGCCCGCTGCCGCCGGGCCTGCCCCGCAGGACAGCACGGTTCTTGCCCCTGTGCAGGAGCCGTACAGCGATGTGTATCTGGACACCGTCGTCATCCGCAAGCCCCGGCCCATCAACGATTACCTGATGATCGGGGCGCAATACGGCTATTCGATGTGCGCCGTCTCCTGGAATCCGGAAAAGAAGCAGGACAGCCGCTTCCTGCCCCTGAATTTCGGTATCCTGCTCACCGGTTACGGCAAAATGTTCAACTATATGCCGTATTTCGGCTGGCAACTCGGCGTATTCTATACGCAGGATGCCTACCGGCTGCAGCAGACCACGACGGGCAGCACGGTGGTGCTGGACCTCAAGACCAAGGAGTGCGAGGCGGTCATCAACAACATCGAAGTCCCCTTCATGGCCCACCTGCACGTGGATTTCTGGAAGATGAAACTG
>CAMNQO010000118.1 GCA_946549475.1 uncultured Bacteroidales bacterium | reverse complement strand
GTCGCCGGAATGGACACCGGCATACTCCACATGCTCGGAGATGGCGTGCACCAGGATTTTGCCTTCGTCCGCCACGGCGTCGAACTCGATTTCCTTGCAGCGCTGCATGAAGGAAGAAATCACGACCGGATGGTCTGCGGACACTTCGACGGCCATTTCCAGGAATTTCCGCAGGTCTTCCTTGCTGTAGCAGACATTCATCGCGGCGCCTGACAACACATAGGAAGGACGCACCAGCACGGGGAATCCGACCTCGTCCACGAACTTGTCCACATCGTCCATCGTGGTCAGTTCGCTCCAGCGGGGCTGGTCGATGCCCAGTTTGTCCACGACGGAAGAGAACTTGTTGCGGTCTTCTGCCCGGTCGATGTCTTCGGCGGAGGTACCCAGCAGGCGGATGCCGCTGCGCATCAGGGGCAGGGCCAGGTTGTTGGGAATCTGGCCGCCCACGCTCACGATGACGCCGAAGGGCTTCTCCATCGTGCAGATGTCCATCACCGTCTCGTAGCTGAGTTCTTCGAAATAGAGACGGTCGCAGGTGTCGTAGTCGGTCGAGACGGTCTCGGGGTTGCAGTTGATGATGACGCCCTTGTAGCCCTTCTTCATCAGGGTCTGCACGGCGTTCACCCCGCACCAGTCGAACTCCACGCTGGAACCGATGCGGTAGGCGCCGCTGCCCAGCACGATGACCGTGCAGGAAGCGTCTTCCAGTGAGGCGGGCGCAGGCTCGCTGCCATAGGTGAGGTAGAGATAGTTGCTCTTGCCGTGGGGCAGGGAGATGGTGTCGATCTGGCGGACGGCCGGCTTGAGACCGGCGGCCAGGCGGTATTCGCGCACCTGCGCCTCCTTGAGGTTGAAGACGCGGGCAATCTGGATGTCCGAGAAGCCTTGTTTCTTGGCTTTCTTCAGCAGTTCGGGGCTGACGGCTTCCAGACTCTTGCAGGCCTCCAGTTCGCGGTAGGTCGCCTCGATGTTGGCCAGGGCGCTCAGGAACCACTTGTCAATCTTGGTCAGGTCGTAGATGCGGTCGATGCTGTAACCGGCTTCCAACGCGGCTGCGAGGGCGAACACGCGCGTATCGGTCGGATGGGAGAGGGCGTAGTCGAGGTCTTCCGTGGCGACGGGCTTGTTGCACACGAATCCGTTGGCGCCCTGCCCGATCATCCGGAGTCCTTTCTGGATGGCCTCTTCGAAACTCTGGCCGATGGCCATAATCTCGCCGACGCTCTTCATACTGGTACCGATTTCGCGGGAAACGCCCCGGAACTTGGCGAGGTCCCAGCGGGGAATCTTGCAGATGATGTAGTCGCAGTCGGGCTCGTAGCCTTTGAGGTTGCCGCCCGTGCAGGCGTTGGGGATTTCATCCAGGGAGTAGCCCAGGCCGATTTTGGCGGCGACGAGGGCGAGGGGATAGCCGGTCGCCTTGGAGGCGAGGGCGGAGGAACGGCTCAGACGGGCGTTGACCTCGATGACGCGGTAGTCGCTGCCGTCCGGGGCGAAGGCAAACTGGAGGTTGCACTCGCCGACGATGCCGATGTGGCGGACAATCTGGAAGGACAGGTCTTCCAGATAGTCGATTTCGGACTGCTTGAGGCTCTGGGACGGGGCCACCACGATGCTCTCTCCGGTATGGATGCCGAGGGGATCGAAGTTTTCCATGTTGGCGATGACCGCCATATTGTCCTTGGCGTCGCGCACCACCTCGAATTCGATTTCTTTCCAGCCTTTCAGGGATTTTTCGACAAGAACTTGGGGCGAGAAGGAGAAGGGGTTGCGGCAGATTTCGTCCAGCTGCTCCCGGGAGTCGCAGAAGCCGGAACCGAGTCCGCCGAGGGCATAGGCGGCGCGGACGATGACCGGGTAGCCCACCTCGTCGGCGGCGGCGCGGGCTTCTTCCAGCGTGGTGGCCGCGTGGGACTTGATGGTCTTGATGTTGATTTCGTCCAGCCGCTCGATGAAGAGTTCGCGGTCTTCCGTGTCGATGATGGTCTTGACGGGAGTGCCGAGCACCTTGACGCCGTACTTCTCGAGTACGCCGCTCTGGTGGAGTTCGACGCCGCAGTTGAGGGCGGTCTGGCCGCCGAAGGACAGCAGGATGCCGTCGGGATTTTCCTTCTTGATGACCTTCTCCACGAAGTAGGGGGTCACCGGGAGGAAATAAATCTTGTCAGCGACGCCCTGCGAGGTCTGGACGGTCGCAATGTTGGGGTTGATGAGCACCGTTTCGATGCCTTCTTCGCGCAGGGCTTTCAGCGCCTGCGAACCGCTGTAGTCAAACTCGCCGGCCTGACCGATTTTCAGGGCTCCTGAGCCCAGCAGCAGTACTTTTTTCAAATTCTTGTCTGTCATATATCTGATAATGTAACCTTATTCAAACCAAGCGTCCTGCATCTTCTTCGCGATGGCTTCGGTGCAGAGGTTGCCGAGACTCCCCAGGTGGGTGTGCCCGAGATCGGAGGCCTTGAGGCTGCCGAGCGGCAGCGGCCCGGCCGGTATGCCGGAATCAGGGTCGCCCGTTGCACCGGAGGCGGAAGCCGGGGTATAATGGAAGCGTCCCTCATTGACCTCGATGCCGACCTGTTTGTAGGCCTCGCGGAAGGGCGTACCAGCGAGGGTGCGGCGGTTGACCTCCTCGACGGTGAACAGGTACTCGTAGAGCGGATTGTCGAGGATGTGCTCGTTGACCTCCATATATCCCAGCATATAATTTGTCATATCCAGGCACGCGTGCAGCAGGTCGAGGGCGGGGAAGAGGATGTCCTTGAGAAGCTGGTACTCGCGGTGGTAGCCGTGGGGCATATTGCTGCACAGCAGGGCGATTTCGTTCTCGCAGGAAAGGATGCGGTTGCACTTGCCCCGCACCATCTCCCATACGTCCGGATTCTTCTTGTGGGGCATGATGCTCGACCCCGTCGTCAGGTTGTCGGGGAAATGGATGAAGCCGTAGTTGGGACACATATACATACAGCAGTCGGAGGCAAACTTGTTGAGCGTGAGGGCGACGCTGCCGATGGCCGAGGCCACGGACTTCTCGCTCTTGCCGCGGCTGAGCTGGGCGGCGACGCTGTTGTAGTCCGGCGCGGCGAATCCCAGCAGCCGGGTCGTCATCTCCCGGTCGAGCGGGAAGGAATTGCCATAGCCGGCGGCCGAGCCGAGGGGATTCTGGTTGACGACCCTGTAGGCCCCGCCGAGCATATACATATCGTTCACCAGGCATTCGGCGTAGGCTCCGAGCCACATCCCGAAGGAGGACGGCATCGCAATCTGGCCGTGGGTATAGCCCGGCAGCAGCACCTCCTTGTATTTCTCGCTCAGGCTCTGGAGGGTGCCGAAGAGGGTCATCACCTCGTCGCGGACGGTCCGCAGCTCGTCGCGCAGGAAGAGTTTCACATCGACCAGCACCTGGTCGTTGCGGCTGCGGCCGGAGTGGATTTTCTTGCCCAGGTCGCCCAGTTTGCGCGTCAGCAGCAGTTCCACCTGCGAGTGGATGTCCTCCACGTCGTCTTCCAGCACGAAAGTGCCCGCTTCGATGCTCGCGGCGATATCTTCGAGGGCGACCAGCAGGGTGTCCAGTTCGTTCCGCGTGAGCAGACCGATACTCTCCAGCATCCGGATATGGGCCATCGAGCCCTGCACGTCGTAGCGTGCGAGCCTCAGGTCGAGGATGCGGTCGTTGCCGACCGTGAAGTTTTCCACCTTGTCGGTGGCTGCGGTGCCTTTATTCCAGAGTGTTGCCATAAACTATGTCTGATTCGTGATGGTGAAGAATGTTTCGATAAAACGGATGTAGATGCCGACGGCCTCTTCGATTTCGGAGACCTTGATGTATTCGTCGGCGTGGTGGGAACGGGCCGAGTCGCCCGGGCCCATCTTGATGCAGTCCCCGTCGATGCGGATCCAGTCGGAAGTGGTGGGGGAGGAGAAGGTCTCCAGGCCCAGCGCCTGCGCCGTCGCCAGCAGGGGAGAGTCCGGGTAGGTGGCGGAAGACTTGTTGCCCAGGTTGCGGGCCTTGAGCTCGCTGCCCGTGCAGACTTCCTGCAGCATCCCGAGGATTTCCGCGTTGCCGTACTGCTCCGTCGGACGGATGTCCACGACGAAGGAACAGGAATCGGGAATGATATTGTGCGCCGTGCCGGCCTGGATTTGCGTGACGCTGAGTTTGACCGCGCCCATAATGGGGGAAATGCGGTCGAAACGGAACTCCCGCAGTTTCTGAATGTCGTCCAAGGCTTTGTAGAGGGCATTGACGCCTTCGTTGCGGGCGGCGTGGCCGGCGACGCCTCGGGCCGTTCCGTCGAGTACGAGCAGGCCCCGTTCGGAAGTCGCGGCCCGCATTCCCGTCGGCTCCCCCACGATGACCCAGTCGGGCAGGGGAAAATCCGGGGAGTCCCGCAGGAATCCTTCGCGGAAGAGGTATTGCGTCCCGTCCGGACCCGAACGCTCCTCCTCGCGGGAGAGGATGAGCAGCAGGTTGACGGGCAGTTCTTTCCGATAAAAATGGGCGAAGGCGGCCATCATCGAGACCACGCTGCCCCCGTCGTCGTTGGAGCCGAGTCCCCAGATGATGTCCTTGTCGTCTCCGGCATCGTAAGGGTCGCGGGTATAGGTGGCGGCCGGCGGCACGGTGTCGATGTGCGCATCTAAGGCCAGGGTCTTCTTGGCAGGGTCGTAGCCCTCGTTGAGGGCGAGGATGTTGCCATTGACCATGCTGTGGACGATGCCCTCCCGGGAAAGGAAGTCATCTATAAGAAACCACACCGCTTCCTCTTCAAACGAAATGGACGGTGTGGCAATCATTTTTCGCAACAGTTGCAGATATTTCTGATATTCCGGCTTCATCTTATACCAAGGATATGACGGTTCCGCTGCCATCCGTTATGTCGCACGCGGATCGGATGATGACGCGGGAGACGCCCTCCCGCAGGGCTTTGAAGGCATTGTCTATCTTCGGCACCATTCCTTCATCGACGATGCGCTGCGCCTTGAGGTCCGGATAACTCTCCGGCGTAATGAGAGGGATGACGCTGTCCTCGTCCTGCAAATCTTTCAGCACGCCTTTCTTCTCGAAGCAGAAGATGAGTTCGGCTCCGAGCGCGACGGCCACCGACGAGGCGATGGTGTCGGCGTTGGTGTTGAGCAGATGCCCGACGCCGTCGTGGTTGATGGCGCAGAAGACCGGCGTGATGCCCCGCTCCAGCAGAGTCTGCACGAACTCCGCATCCACGCTGGAGCCCTGTACATCGCCGACATATCCGTAGTCCACCTTCGTCACGCCGTCCGACAGGGTGCGGGGCGCCCGCCGGGAGGCCGTGATGACCGATGCGTCGCAGCCGGACAGCCCGATGGCGTTGCAGCCGCAGCCCTGCAGCAGGGCGGTGATGTGCTTGTTGCACCAGCCGGCATAGACCATCGTCACGACTTTGAGCGTGTC
>CAMNQO010000117.1 GCA_946549475.1 uncultured Bacteroidales bacterium | reverse complement strand
CTTTATGGACGGAGAAGAAGCGGTACAATCGAACAAAAGGATTCATATAATCAAAAACATGGCTGCAGGCCGCATCAAAATTTGTGCGAATTTACGATTTTTTGGTAAAAAAACATTATATTTGTAGGAGATAACACACATACGATCATGGTCAAATTTGAAATGGGAGGCTGCAACTCCTTTATAAAAGATGCAGAATACAAAGAATACATCGGCAAGGCCCTGTCCGCGCTGTCGGTCCTTGAGAAGGAAACCGGAGCGGGCAACGATTTTCTGGGATGGAAGCACCTGCCCTCGCTGACCCTCGCCAACCGTCTGATGGACGAATGCGAAGCGGTCCGCAAAGACTGGCTGACCAAGGGCGTGGATCTGGTGGTCGTCATCGGTATCGGCGGATCCTATCTGGGTGCCAAATGCGCCGTTGAGGCCCTCGGCCACACTTTCGCCAAATCACTCGGCGGCAGGAAAGCGGCTCCCGAAATCGTTTTCGCGGGTAACAACCTGTCTGAAGACTATCTGTGCGAGATGATGGACCTGGCCCGCGAGCGCAATGTAGCCTGCGTGGTGATTTCCAAGTCCGGCACCACCACCGAGCCGGCCGTCGCCTTCCGTATCGTCAAACAGTTCATCGAACAGAAATACGGCAAGGAAGAAGCCGCCCGGCGCATCGTCGCCGTGACCGACGCCAAGCGCGGCGCCCTGAAGTCCCTTTCCACCCAGGAGGGCTACAAGACTTTCGTCATCGAGGACAATGTGGGCGGCCGTTTCTCCGTCCTTACCCCGGTCGGCCTGCTGCCCATCATGCTGGCCGGCTACGATGTGAAGGCGATGCTCAAGGGCGCCTTTGAAATGGAACAGGCCTGCGCCCGTCCCGCCGCCGACAATCCGGCCGTCCAGTACGCCGCCGTCCGCAATCTGCTCTACAACCAGGGCAAGAAAGTCGAAATCCTCGTCTCCTTCAACCCCAAACTCCAGTATCTGGGCGAATGGTGGAAACAACTCTACGGCGAGTCCGAGGGCAAGGACGGCAAGGGCATCTTCCCCGCTTCGGTCATCTGCACCACCGACCTCCATTCGATGGGCCAGTATATCCAGGACGGCGAGCGCATCCTGATGGAAACCACCGTCACGGTCGAAAACAGCAACCGCTCCCTCGTCATCGAATCCGACGGACAGAACCTCGACGGGCTGAACTTCCTCGCCGGCAAGCACGTGGAGGAATGCAACCGGATGGCCCAGCTCGGCACCCAGCTCGCCCACATCGACGGCGGAGTGCCCCAGATGAACGTGAAGGTGGAGAAACTCGACGAGTACAACCTCGGCGGACTCTTCTATTTCTTCGAGAAGGCCTGCGGCATCAGCGCCTACATCCTCGGCGTCAATCCGTTCAACCAGCCGGGTGTGGAAGCCTACAAGAAAAATATGTTCGCCCTGCTGGAAAAACCCGGCTATGAGGAGCAGACCAAAGCCATCCAGGCCCGATTGAAATAACACCAACCTTATAAATAGTATTCCCATGAAAAAAACAGTGATGGCCCTCACGGCACTTACGGCGGCTTTCGTGTCCGTCAATGCCCAGCCCATGGTAACGCAGGCCGACAAAGATCGGGCGGCATCCCTCGTCAGACAGATGACGCTTGAAGAGAAATGCAAACTAATCTCCGGTCAGCGCGAAGAGTTCTACACGCTCCCGATTGAAAGGCTCGGGATTCCCGAGGTGCTGATGGCGGACGGTCCCCAGGGTGTCCGTGCCATCGGCCGCACGCCGACCAACAGCACCTACTATCCCTGCGGCATCGCCCTGGCGGCTACTTTCAATCCGGAAGTCGCCCTCGGCGTGGGGACCGGCATCGGTTATGACGCCAAAGCACGCGGCGTCGGCATCATGCTCTGCCCGGGCGTCAACATCTATCGCAGCCCGCTCTGCGGCCGCAACTTCGAATACATGGGCGAGGATCCGTACCTGGCCTCCGAGACGGCGGTCCAATACATCACCGGCATCCAGCAGCAGGGCGTGATGGCCACCATCAAGCATTTCGCGCTCAACAACCAGGAGTACGACCGGCATCGTGTCAGCAGCGGTGCGGACGAGCGCACGATGAACGAGATTTATTTCCCCACCTTCCGCAAGGCGGTCGAAAAAGCCCGCGTCGGTGCCGTGATGACCAGTTACAACCCCGTCAACGGCCAGCATGCGGCCGAGAACGGCTGGCTGATCAACGACAATCTCCGCAAATGGGGTTTCGAGGGTTTCGTCATGTCCGACTGGGTATCGACCTACACCCCGATCGGCTGTGCCATGAGCGGTCTGGACATGGAAATGCCCAACGGGTACGCGATGAACTACAATACGCTCAAGCCCCTCATCGACAACGGTGTGGTGCCCGAGCGGGTGATTGACGAAAAGTGCATCCACATCCTCCAGAGTTTCATCGCCTACGGCTTCCTCGACAAGCCCATGAAAGACAGCAGCATTCCCGAAGACTACGATGTGAGCCGCAGCCTGGCTTATCAGGCGGCCGTGGAAGCACCTGTGTTGCTCAAGAATGAAGGCGTACTCCCCATCAAGGGCGGCAAGATCCTGCTGGTAGGCCCCAATGCCGATTACATTACTTTCGGCGGCGGTTCCGGCGCCATGCATCCTCTCAAAAAATACGAAGTCACCTTATATCAGGGTCTTCGCAATCTGGGCAAAAAATATGACATCCTGCTCCGCAGCGGCGTACCGACCCATCCGGCCGAACTCAAAGGCGTCAGCACGATTATCGTTGCGGCCGGCTTCAACAAAAATTCCGAGAAAGAGAACAGCGACCGCAAATATGCGCTGGACAGCGACCAGGAGAAACTGATCGAGGATGCGATTGCCAGCGGCAAGAAAGTGGTCGTAATCGTTTACTCAGGGGGCGAGGTGGACATGCGCAAATGGGGCGACAAAGTGGATGCCATCATGATGGCCTGGTACACCGGTCAGGAAGGCGGCCGCGCACTGGCCGACATCATCTCCGGCAAGGTCTCCCCTTCCGGCCGTCTGCCGTTTACCTGCTGGGGCAGTCTGGAGAAAAACCCGACGACTCCTTTCTATCACAAAGCGGTGCTGGATGAGAGCGTTTACACCAAACACGAGCCCGGCCGCTACGCTTCCCGCCATGCCAGTTATCCTTTTGCCGACTATGGCGAGGGCGTGTTCGTCGGCTATCGCGGCATCGGACATTTTGGTACAGAGCCGCTTTATCCTTTCGGCTATGGTCTGACCTACAGCAGTTTTGCTTACTCCGACCCCTCCGTCGTCAAGAACGAAGCGGGCTATGAGGTATCTTTCACCTTGGCCAATACCGGCTCGTGCGAAGCCACCGAAGCGGTGCAGATCTATGTGGCTCCCCAATCTCCCTCCATCATCCGTCCCGAGCGTGAACTCAAAGGGCTGGCGAAAGTCAAACTCGCCAAAGGGGCAAAGCAAGTGGTCAAGGTACAACTGCCGATGGATGCCTTCAAGTACTACGACATCATCTCCCACGACTGGGTCCTGGATCCCGGTGCCTACAACATCGACATCGCCGCATCCGCCACGGATATCAAACTCAGCAGCGCCATTACGGTCGAATAAGGATTGAGTCAGGCGATAACCCCGGAACCGGTGAGTTCATCATCGTCTTCGTACCAAACCGCGAACTGACCGGGAGTGATTCCCCGCTGGGCTTCGTCAAAGAGAATGAAGAGGCCGTTCTGACGATTGATCAGGACGGCTTTTTGCAGGGGCTGGCGGTAGCGGATGCGGGCTTTTACCCGGCGGCTGTCCCCGATGCCCAGGGCCAGGTCCGGCCGGACCCAGTGAATCTCGTCCGGCGCAATCCGCAGGCAGCGGCGGGACAGTCCTTTGTGCTGCTGCCCTTCTCCGACATAGATGGTATTGGAGGGGATGTCCGTCGCGAGGATGAAGAGCGAGTCCTGATGCCCGCCCACACCGAGGCCCTTGCGCTGGCCGATGGTGTAGAACTGGGCGCCGCTATGCTCTCCGACGATTTTTCCGAAAGGGTTGTCTTTCCACCTTTCCTTCTTGATGTGCTTCTTCCCGCTGCGGTACACTTCCTTTTCAAAACGGATGTCCGCGTAGTCGATGGGGGTGGACAGTTCCAGCAGCTGCTCGTCGGTAAGTTGCTGTGCTGTCTTGCCGTCCAGTTCCCGGTAGCGCCGATAGACGGGATTCTGCGGATAGTATGCGTCATAGACCTCCACAATCGGGCCCTTGACGCTTTTGAGTTGCTGTTGCAGGAAGGTGGGCAGATCGACCTTCCCCACGAAACAGATCCCCTGGGAGTCTTTCTTGTCGGCGGAGGGAAGGTCGGCCTCGCGGGCGATGCGCCTCACTTCCGGCTTTTCCAGTTCTCCGATGGGAAAGAGGGCGGAGGAAAGTTGCTCTTGCGAAAGTTGGCAGAGGAAATAACTCTGGTCCTTGTTGTCGTCGCTGCCGGCCAGCAGGCGGTACAGCGGTTTGCCGTCCGCTCCGGTGACGGGCCTGCCGTCGGCATCGGTCACCGCTTCCTTGCGGCAGTAATGTCCCGTCGCCACCATCTCGGCGCCCAGTTTGCGGGCGCATTCCCAGAAGGCGTCGAACTTGATTTCCCGGTTGCAGAGCACGTCGGGGTTGGGTGTGCGGCCTTTGGCGTATTCTGCAAACATATAATCCACCACGCGGGCGCGGTAGGGCTTGCTCAGGTCCACGAAATAAAAGGGGATGCCGATTTTCCGGGCGACCATTTCCGCTACGAAACGGTCTTCTTCCCACTCGCAGTCTCCGTGCAGTGTTCCGGCCGTGTCGTGCCAGTTCTGCATAAAGAGGGCGAATACATCGTAGCCGGCCTGCTTGAGCAGCAGGGCCGTGACGCTGGAGTCCACGCCTCCGGACAGTCCGATGCATACTTTCATCTTTTTGCTTTCACTCATTTGGCGGAAATTGATTATTTTTGCAAGGTCATAATCGGATGCAAAGATAAAAAATATCTATGAAGAAGGATGTCAAAATCGTGTACGAACAGTACTCTTCGCCCGATGAACTGCCGGCGGAGGATGGTTATCTCATACAGATGGCGATAGAGGCGATGGGGCGGAGTTATTCGCCCTATTCCGGTTTTTCGGTCGGGGCGGCCGTCCGCCTGTCCGACGGGCGTATCGTCCTGGGGGCCAATCAGGAGAATGCGGCCTATCCCTCCGGGCTTTGTGCCGAGCGGGTGGCCCTCTTCGCGGCGCACAGCGTCCTTGGCGAGGCCCATATCACCGCGCTGGCCGTTGCCGGCGGGCCGCATCGGCAACTCTCCGGGCAGCCTGTCTTCCCTTGCGGCGCCTGCGCCCAGGTCCTGCTCGAATTCGAGCATCCGGACCATCCTGTCCAAATCTTCCTCATCGGCGCCGACGCCATCCTCAAACTCGACGGCGCCGCCTCCCTTCT
>CAMNQO010000116.1 GCA_946549475.1 uncultured Bacteroidales bacterium | reverse complement strand
GTCACAGGATTATAAGGCAGCGGCCCAGAAGTGGCTCGACGGGGATTTCGATCCCGAAACCAAGATGAAAGTCCTCGAACTCAGGAATACCGACCCGGTAGGTTTTGAGGACGCGTTCTACAAGAATCTTGAATTTGGCACCGGAGGTCTCCGCGGGATTATGGGCGTGGGAACCAACCGGATGAACAAATACACCGTCGGGATGGCGACCCAGGGACTGGCCAACTACATCAAAAAGCATTGCAGCGGCGAATTGTGCGTATGCGTCTCCTACGACTGCCGCAACAACAGCCGCGAATTTGCCCGCATAACGGCGGATGTACTGTCCTCCAACGGCATCAATGTCTATCTCTTCGACGACCTGCGTCCCACTCCCGAGATGAGTTATTCCGTACGCAAGAAAAAAGCCGTCGCAGGCGTCATGGTGACCGCCTCCCACAATCCCAAAGAATACAACGGCTACAAAGTGTCCTGGTCCGACGGCGGTCAGATCACCTCCCCCGTCGATAAGGACATCGTAGCGGAAGTGGCGGCGATTACCGACCCGTCGATGGTCAAATTCGCTCCCGACGCGGGTGTCAAGGCCGGATTCATCGAGATGATGGGCAGCGAGATGGACAAGAATTACCTCGACGACATCCTGTCGCTCATGCTCTCTCCGGGCAGCGTTTCCCGTCAGCAGGACAAAATCAAGTTTGTCTATACCCCGCTCCACGGCTGCGGCGTCCGGCTGGTGCCCGAAGCACTCGACCGCCTGGGCATCAAACATGTCTTCCATGTGCCCGAGCAGGATGTGAACGACGGCAATTTCCCGACCGTCGTCTCCCCCAACCCGGAAGAGCCGTCGGCCCTGAAGATGGCCCTGGAAGTGGCAGAGCGCGAAGGGGCGGACATCGTGATGGCTTCCGACCCGGATGCCGACCGTCTGGGCATCGCCGTCCGCGACAACGACGGCAAGATGGTCCTTTTCAACGGCAACCAGACCGCTTCCCTGATGACTTATTACATCCTCAGCCGCTGGAAAGAACTGGGACGCCTGGACGGCAGCCAGTATATCATCAAGACCATCGTGACCACGGAACTGATGCGGGCCATCGCGGAGTCGTTCGGCGTGGAGGTCTATAATGTACTCACGGGATTCAAGTTCATCGCCGAAGTCATCAAGCGCAACGAAGGCAAGAAGACCTTCATCTGCGGCGGCGAAGAGAGTTACGGCTTCAATGTCGGCGAATTTGTCCGCGACAAGGATGCGCCCGTATCGTGCTGCACCATCGCCGAATGTGCCTGCTGGGCCGCCGACCAGGGACTTACCCTGTACCAGTTGATGGAGAAGATTTACAAAGAATACGGCGTCTATCGTGAAGGGCTGGTCTCGCTGGTCCGCAAAGGCAAAGCCGGTGTCGAAGAAATCGCCGCCATCATGACGGAATTGCGCAACAATCCGCCCAAGGACCTGGCCGGCTCCCCCGTCGTCAAAGTCATCGACTACAACGAGCCCGAGAAGACCGGTCTGCCCAAGAGCAATGTGCTCCAGTTCTTCAGCCAGGCCGGAGATGTCGTCTCCGTGCGTCCTTCCGGCACCGAGCCCAAGATCAAGTTCTATTTCGGCGCCCACGGCTCCGATGCCGCCGCCAAGATCGAGACCCTCAAGGCCCAGTTCGCCCGTTAATCTTTTTTGAAGAGTTCCTTGAGGCTTCCTATGCTGCTGAGCATGGCTGAAGCCTCATAGGGCAGATACACCGTCCGGGTATCCTCACCGGCTGTCATGCCTTCGAGAGCCCGGATATATTTTTCCGCCAGCATATAGTTGGCCGGGGAAATATCCGACTTGCCGATGGCCGCAGCCACCTTGGCGATGGCTTCCGCTTCGGCGTTGGCGACCGCAATCTTCGCTGCGGCTTCACCTTCCGCCAGCAGGATATTGGTCTGCTTTTCGGCATCTGCCTGATTGATTTTCGAGGTCTTTTCGCCTTCGGATTTCAAGATGGCAGCCTCCTTCTCTCCCTGGGCACGCAGGATTTTCGCCCGTTTTTCCCGTTCGGCCTGCATCTGCTGCTCCATCGCGTCCTTGACCGAAGCCGGAGGCGTGATGTCCTGCACTTCGACACGGTTGACCTTGACGCCCCATTTGTTGGTCGCGTCGTCGAGCACATCCCGGAGTTTGGTGTTGATGGTATCGCGCGAGGTGAGGGTCTCGTCAAATTCGAGTTCTCCGATGACATTCCGCAGGGTGGTCTGGGTCAGTTTTTCAATGGCGTCCGGAAGATTGGCGATTTCGTACATCGCCTTGACCGGATCCATAATCTGATAATAAAGGATGGCGTTGATGCTGGTCATCACATTGTCCTTCGTAATGACGCTCTGCGGAGGAAAGTCAATCAGTTGCTCCCGGAGATCGATTTTTTTGGTCAGGCGGGTCCGGACCAGTTGCCGTCCGCTGACATCCGTGGTGACATAGCGGTAATACATTTCGCGGGGACGGTCGAGGATGGGCCAGATAATGTTGACGCCCGAAGGAAGGGTACGGTGATATTTGCCCAGCCGTTCGATAATCTGGGTTTCGCTCTGGGAGACAATCATCAGTCCTTTCACGATGAAAAGGAGGACGACAAGGACGATAATGCCGAGAATAATGTACAATCCGGTCATAATGATAAGGTTTTTACGGTAAGAATGATGCTGTCTATGCTGACGACCTCGACGGCCGTTCCCTTGGGAATGAATCCTCCGTCCGCGCTGACGGCCTTCCAGTCATCCCCGTCGATGGCCACCCTCCCGGAACCGGTCCGGGGGTCGATATCCGACGAAACTTTCCCTCTTTTTCCGACCAGGGCATCGGCATTGGTCTTCTTTTCAGCCTTGTCCTTGAAGAAAAGTTTGAGGATGAGGGGACGGATGAAGACAAAGGCGAAAAAGGAAAAAAGGGCAAAGAGTACAATCTGCCAGAACAAGGAGGCGGAAAAGGCTGCGGCGACGGCGGCCGCCAAAGCACCGGCGCAGAAGCACGCGACGGCAAAACCGCTTGTAAAAATCTCGATGATGAAAAAGACAAGCGCTGCGATAATCCAAATATGCCAAGGCTGTATCATAGCGCAAATGTACATAAATGACGGCAAAAGAACAAATAATTATCCGAGCACAAAAAACGGCGAAGGAGTCTGCCGGGGAAGGGTGCGCAGCACCGGAACGGAGCCGGGATGGCTTTTCACATAGTCTCTGACGGCCCCGGCGCAGGATTCATACGCGAGCGCGGGGGTATTGTTGTTTTCGCTCAGGTGGCAGAGAAAAATTTCCTTGAGCCCGGGATGGAGGATGCGCCGCAGGGCCGAAGCCGCCTCGTCGTTGGAAAGATGTCCGCAGCCCTGACAGATGCGCATTTTCAATTCGTGGGGATAGGGACCGGCCATCAGCATATCCACGTCGTAATTGGACTCCATCACCAGGAAATCCGCCTCGCGGGCCATAGCCACGGCTTCGTCCGTCATCCGCCCCACATCGGTCATAATGACGAACGTTCCCTCCGGCGTACGGATCCGGTAGCCCAGCGTGCGCGTCGCATCGTGCGGCACGACGAAGGCGCGGATGAAATAGGGTCCGGCCTGCGTCTCCCCGTCTTCGGCCAGCAGGGCGCGGCAGGAAGCGATGTAGTCCCGGGTAAATGTATGGCGGGCCAGGGCTTCGTGCAGTACGGCGTCGGCATAGACCGGTTTTTTCAGCCGCTTGCAGAAGGAGCCCAGGTGGCGGACGTGGTCCAGATGGTCGTGCGTTACGAGGACGGCGCTGAAGGAGGACGGGTCCATTCCCTCTTCCGTCAGGTATTTCTTGAGCCGGCGCAGGCTGATGCCCGCATCCACGACCAGTCCGTCTTTTCCGTCTCCCAGATAATAACAATTGCCGCAACTTCCACTGGAAAAGCTCTTGAATTTCAACATTATTTTCCCTCCTCGCAATACTTCTTGATGACCCCGTAGGCATCCGCAACGCCCAGTTCGCCCGCCCGCGACAGGTCAATGCAACCCTTCTCCCGGTCCTTGAGATAAATCAGCACCAGTCCGCGGTTGAAATAGGCGTCTGACATATAGGGATAGAGGGCAAGGGCTTTGCCGTAATCGTCGATGGCCTTGATATGCTCTCCGTTCAGACAATGCAGGTTGCCGAGGTTGAAATAGATATAAGGTATATTGTCTATCATACGGGAGGCCTCCTGCAGGTCGCGGATGGCTTCCGAATAATCATACTGCCGCGTCACCTTGTCCCGGACGCGGGCCCGGGTCTGACCGCTGTCGTCCATCGAAAGCACCTGGACATTGTCCTCGATGGAAGAGATGAAGTCGATGACCTCCGCCCGCAGGACCGCCCGGTTCATCAGGTGGAAGGCCTTGTTGTAGGTCCGTTCCCCTTCCACCGACTTGTCGATATAGGACAGGGCCAGGTTGTAATGTTTCTGGCTGCATTCGCTCATCGAACGGATGAAATCGGAGGATTCCGGCAGGTCCCTGACCAGGTCCGCCGGGGCGTCCTTGACCGCCAGTTCGACCGGGACGGGCTGGGAGGCGACAAAACGCGAAATGGCCGGATGCTCATATTTGCGCGAAAGCGCATAGTTCGTCCTGTCCACCTCCTGCGTGATGGTGAAACGGTAGAGCGGACGCAACTGGATATCCACGTCGCGGTGCTGCAGCAACTCGTCGTCGAAATCCTTCTTGGCAAAATCCGCCTCCAAAGACAGGAGCGAACTGTATTTGCGCGTGGTGTCCGCCAGGGATTTCTGGTCCGTCACGTTTTTCTCGCTGTACTGCCGGACCTTTTCCCGCGCCGTATCGTAATCTTTTTTCGATCCTTTTTTGTCGCCCAGCCGGTTCTTGACATAGGAACGGTTCATATAAGCCTTGGCAAAGTCGGGATAGAGGCGGATGGAAGCGTCATAATCCTCCAGGGCGTCCCGCCAGCGCTGCATCTCGATAAAGACTGCCGCCCGGTTGAAATGGGCCAGGACGTTGTTGGGATTGATGTCGAGCACCCGGTCCAAATCCTCCAGCGCCTGGTCGTAGCGGCCCACCTGGGTATAGACCAATGCCCGGTTGTAGAGCGTCAGCGAGTTGCCCGGTTCATCGGCAAGCACCCGGTTGAAATCGTCCATCGCATCGTTGTACCGCTTGAGTTCGTAGTACATCAGCGCCCGGTTGAAGTAGGCGTAGGTGTTCTTCGGGTCGAGTTCGATGGACCTCGTTATATCTTCCACGGCCTTTCCGAAATCACCCAGTTCCGCATACAGGCGCCCGCGCCGCATATAGCCTTCGGGCTCGAAACGGTCCAGACGGATGGCCTTGTTGTAGTCGGCCAGCGACTGTACCGTGTCTTTGAGAAACAGCTTGGCGGCCCCCCGGTTGAGATAGGCGGAAGGGTCGCGGGGCTCCCGCTTGATATACCAGTCGAAATCGGCCACCGCCTTCTCGAACTGCCGCGAAAGGAAATAGGTCACGCCCCGGCTGTAGTACAGGCCCG
>CAMNQO010000115.1 GCA_946549475.1 uncultured Bacteroidales bacterium | reverse complement strand
AAGCCGATGCCGAAGACGGCCAGACCGTTTTCAGCCACCTTGCTGAGGAGCATAAAGAAGGCCACGAATCCGTAGATACCCTGCGTTGCGGGGAGGGCGGAAAGGACCATAAAACTGCCGGAGGCTTCCGGTTTGCGTTTGAGGGCGCCTTCGGCGGCGTTGCCGGCCGTGGTCGTACCGATGGAACTGCCGATGCCGGCGAGGGCGAGCACGAGGCCCAGACCGAGATAACCGAGAACTGTGTTAAGCATAATAGTAATTTTTAATTGTTGATTGTTTTTGTCAAAGGATTGTATTTGCGGCCGAGCGCTACATAGCCGGAATTTTTGAAGAACTCCAGGAAGTTCAGTCGCAAGGGGTGAACGAAGGCGCCGAGGGCGGCCATCGCGATGTTCAGGACGTGTCCGACGAGGACAATCAGGATGAATGGCAACCACATCAGCGCGGAACTACCGTCGCCGAGGACCATCAGGCCGATCTTGTTGAAGGCCAGGCCCAGCATACTGCCGGCCAGTCCGAGGGCGTACAGACGCAGATAACTGAGGACGTCTCCCAGCAGGCCCGTGACCGTGTTGTAGGTCTCCCACAGGCCGCTGCCGATATTGAGCAGGGGATTGCGGTGCAGGTCATTGAAGAGGAAGATGCCCATCGCGCTGAGGACGCCGAGGATGATGACCACCCACTTGGTGACGGGAGCGGACATCACGCCGGCGAAAGCGATGCCGGCCACGATGACTCCGCCGACAATCAGCAGCGTCCAGCCCCAGGTGCCCAGGGAGTTCAGGAAGCCTTTGTTGCGGGTCGCCATAATGGTCTTGACAATCATCGCCAGGCAGATGTGGAAGACACCGACCAGCAGGGAAAGGACCATCGTTCCGTCGTAGCCCATTATCTTGGAAGGCAGGAAGATACCCTTGATGGGGGCGAAGATGCTCCACTGGGCGATGTCCATCGAGAAGAAGGTGTGGAAGAGGAAGCCGATGACCACCGTGGCGCCGCCGAGGGTCGTCACGAGCGGGGACAGGGACTTGAAACCATCCGCTTTCTTCATCATCAGGCCGATGACCATCAGGACGAGGCCATAACCGCAGTCGCCCATACAGAAGGCGAAGAAGAGCATAAAGAACACGGAGATGAAAGGCGTGGGGTCGAAGCCGTTGTAAGCCGGACGGCCATACATATCCGTCAGCATCTCGAACATCCGCACGAAAGCGTTGTTCTTGAATGCGATAGGAGGATTCTCCTCCACCACTGCTTTATCTTTGATGTAGAGCACGCCGAGCGCATCCAGCCCGCGGACCGTCTCTTCTTCCTTGTCTGTCGGCGCGAAGCCTTCCAGCACGACCACGTGTTCTTCCGCAGCGGTGTCTGCCGACGCGCCGGCCAGATAGAGGTCCAGCCGGGAGAAGGCTTCGGCACGGAGCGCTTCCAGTTGCGGGCAACGCTCTTTCAGGCCCAGCAGACGGGCTTCGAGTTGCTTGAGCGCGGTTTCCTGGCGTTCATAGTCGGCCTGGGCCGCTGCGGCGGTCATATCCGGCGCGGCCACTTCGCCGGGGAGGGCATCCTCACCGGCCACGACGAAGCAGATGTTGGATTTGTCCGTATCGTCGATGACGCTCAGTGCATATTCTTCGGCCCATCCGGGACGGAAAGTCTTCTCGCTGACGCGGTGGAAATGCAGGGGAATACCGGCCTGGGCAAGCGCCTGAACCGTTTCGGAGGAGTAGTCGCCCCAGCAGCGGAGTTCCTCCGCCTTCTTGCCGGCAGCCTTGACGGCCTCTCCGGCGGCAGCATAGGCTTCCAGGGTGCTTTCAGCCTCCCGGACAAGCTCGTCACCAGCTGTCGGCCCGCCTGCAGGAGCGGCCTGTGTCCCGGCGGGAGCCTGGAAGGCCCGCAGTTTGCGAAGCAGCGCATCGATACGCTCCACCTCCGCCAGCAGCGCGGCGGACTTGTCGTCAACCGGCTTGGTGCTGCGCGTGATGTCCATCAGTCCCAGTTCCTGCAGTTGCGCAAGCAACGCATCCTGCTCGCCGTTGAGCAGGACGAAATTGTATCGTGTCATCGGACTGATCATAGCGTTTCCTCCTCTTCTTCTTGCTGCGCGTGACGTGCCTTGACAATCTTGGAGGCGGCCTTGCTCAGATTTTCCTCGTCTTCCATAAAGCGTTTGATTTTGCGGATGGCTTCCTGGTAGCCGGGGATTTGGACTTTCTCGTACAGATTGACCTTCTGCGTGGTCTTCCTGCGCTGGAAATCCAGGATGCGGCTCTTTTCCTTATAGACCTCCGACTCGATGCCCAGGCGGCTGAGTTCCTTGAGGATGGCTACGCCGTCGGCGAACCAGGCAGGGGAGGAAAAGGCGTTGAACGGATGGATTTCGTAGTGGATTTCTCCCAGTCCCGGGGTTTTCACGCCCGCGACCTTCTCGGTGAACAGGTCCACGTCGGTGATGCTGATCAGACCGCCGTCGAACTCGTTCCACAGGGAGGCGAGATAGTCGTATCGCTGCAAGGCTGCGTCCAATTCACGGATCAGGCTCTCGGAACGCTCCTTCGCCTTGCGGACTTCGAGACGGAGGGCGCTTTCCTTGTTCTTCAAGGTCGGGAGCGCGCTCACCCGCATCTTCAGCTGCTTGGTGATGGTGTTCAGGGAAGTCTTGTTGTATTGGAACTTGACAGCCATTATTTTTTCCAGTATTTGTCGATGAATACCTGTTTGATACCCGTTTCAGCCGGCGAGAAGTACTTGGCGAAGAGTTCCCAGGCCGTGTCGAGCATCTCGTCGAGGGAGATGTTGACGTCGATGGCCAGGATGCGCGTGGCATAGTCCTTCGCATAGTCCAGGCAACGGAGGTCGTAGTCGCTCAGGTCGAAACCGTTCTCCAACTTGGTCTTGGCGTTGGCCGCATCGGAATACAGACGCACGGACGCGTTCATCACCTGGGAGTGGT
Organism: uncultured Bacteroidales bacterium; assembly: GCA_946549475.1. GTDB lineage: Bacteria > Bacteroidota > Bacteroidia > Bacteroidales > UBA932 > Cryptobacteroides. The sequence goes on along the minus strand of CAMNQO010000115.1, from coordinate 2,561 downwards.
CCTCGCGGGTTTTCTTGCCCTGCACGTGCTGTTTCAGACGGGAAAGGCTGCGGAACGGGTCGATGATGACCTTGCCCGAGTCGGGATCGGCCCGCAGGTAGAGTTGGCCTTCGGTAATGTAACCGGTGTTGTCGGGGATGGCGTGGGTGATGTCGCCGTCGTTGAGGGTCGTCACCGCGATGATGGTGATGGAACCGCCGTCCTTGGACGGGTCGTCGGCCGCCGGCAGCTGGACCGCCTTCTCGTAAATCTTGGCCAGGTCGGAGTAGAGCGAACCGGGCATCGAATCCTTGGAGGGAATCTGGTCCATACGGTTGCTCACGATGGACAGGGCGTCCGCGTAGAGGGTCATATCCGTCAGCAGGACCAGGACTTTCTCATTCTTCTCCACGGCGAAATATTCCGCGGCCGTCAGGGCCATATCCGGAATCAGCAGACGCTCCACGGGGGGCTGCTCGGTCGTATTGACGAAGGAAATGATTTTGTCGAGGGCGCCCGCGCCCTCGAATTCGTGTTTGAAATAGAGGTAGTCGTCGTTGGTCAGACCCATACCGCCGAGGATAATCTTGTCCACGTCGGCACGCAGGGCCACCTGGGCCATCACGATGTTGTAGGGCTGGTCGGCATCCGCGAAGAAAGGAATCTTCTGACCGGAGACCAGGGTGTTGTTCAGGTCGATGCCGGCGATACCCGTCGGGATGATCTGGCTCGGCTTCTTACGCTTGTAGGGGTTGACGGAAGGGCCGCCGATCTGACGGGCTTCGCCTTCGACCTCCGGGCCGCCGTCGATCGGGTGGCCATAGGCGTCGAAGAAGCGTCCGGCCAGTTCTTCGGAGACTTTCAGGGTAGGAGGCTCGCCCAGGAAGACGACTTCCGCATCGGTGGGGATGCCTTCCGTACCCGAGAAAATCTGGAGGGTGACCAGATCGCCCTTGGTCTTCACGACCTGGGCCAGACGGCCGTCCACGACCGCCAGTTCGTCATTCGAAACGCCCGGCGCCTTGAGGGACACGGTCGCCTTGGTGATTCCTTCCAGCCGGGTGAATGTTTTCTGATATACTTTATTTGCCATTGCTTTCGAGGAGTTGCGTCAGTTGCTCGCTGAACTGGTTGAACTTTTCGCTCTTGAACTCCGAGTAGTTCATCTGCCGGAGGATGTTGATCATATTCTTGAAGTAGTCGCGGCACTGCTCGAAGTCGTCGAAGACAAATTCGCGCTCGCAGATGCCGAGAACCAGCTGCAGCATATATTTCTGGCGCTCGAGCGGACAGAGGGCGTCGATTTCGTCGAAAGCGTCCTGCTGGAGGATGACGAAGTCCACGAGTTCGCTCTTCCAGAAAATCTCGTGATAGTTCATCGGCACGCCGTCGTCGCCCAGGATGTTGATCTGTTCGCTGGCATCACGGCCCTTGCGGATGATGTTCTTGGTCTTATTGACCATTTCCACCCATCCGGGCATCACGCGCTCGGCCAGATGCTCTTCGATTTCAGGATATTCCAGGTATTTGGAATAGGAATCGATGGGGTTGACGGCCGGGTAACGCTTGCGGTCGGCACGGGCCTGTTCGAGGGCGTAGAAGCAGCGGGCCGCTTTCTTGGTGCTCTCGGTGACGGGCTCCTTGAGGTTGCCGCCGGCAGGGGAGACCGTACCGATGAAGGTGACGGCGCCGGTCTGCCCGTTGTTCAGGATGACCATACCCGCACGGGCGTAGAAGTTGCTGATGATGGCGGAAAGGTCCACGGGGAAGGCGTCCGCGCCCGGCAGTTCTTCCATACGGTTGCTCATTTCCCGCAGCGCCTGGGCCCAGCGGGAAGTGGAGTCGGCCAGCAGGAGGACTTTCAGGCCCATCGCCCGGTAGTATTCGCAGATGGTCATCGCCGTATAGACGGAGGCCTCACGGGCGGCCACGGGCATATTGGAGGTGTTGCAGATGATGGTGGTACGCTCCATCAGGTGACGGCCGGTGTGGGGGTCGATGAGTTCCGGGAACTCGTCGAAGATTTCCACCACCTCGTTGGCGCGTTCGCCGCAGGCGGCCATCACGATGACGTCGGCCTCGCCCTGCTTGGCGATGGCGTGCTGGAGCACGGTCTTGCCGCAGCCGAAAGGACCGGGAATGAAACCGGTACCGCCTTCGGCGATGGGGTTCAGGGTGTCGATGACACGGACGCCCGTTTCCATGATTCTGTCGGGACGGGGCTTTTCCTTATATCCCTTGACGGCCACTTTCACAGGCCATTTCTGAACCATGGTAACGGGAACTTCCTCTCCCTGGGCGTCCACCAGGACGGCGACGGTGGTGTCCACGTTGTACTGGCCGGCTTCCTTGATGGATTTTACGGTGTATTCGCCCTTGAAGGAAAAAGGAACCATGATTTTATGGGGCAGCCAGCCTTCCTTGACTTCGCCCAGCCAATCTGCGGCAATCACTTTGTCTCCGATTTGGGCCAGCGGGGTGAAGTCCCACAGTTTCTCGCGGTTCAGCGGATCGGTATATTCGCCGCGCTGCAGGAAAACATTCTCCATCGTGGCCAGGTTGTTCTGCAGGCCGTCGTAGGT
>CAMNQO010000114.1 GCA_946549475.1 uncultured Bacteroidales bacterium | reverse complement strand
CCCGCGACGCCCTGGATCCCCTCGATGATGACGGCCGCGTATTCCCGGGTCGCCAGCGCCTTTTCGACGGCCGCCGCATCGTTCAGGGGAACGAAATCTACGTGGTCGGTCTTGTTGAAAGGCGACTGGATCTTGGGATTGTCCGTCGCGCTCACGGCGCCGCTGGTGCGGCCGTGGAAGGCCTTGGAGAAGGCCAGAATCTTGGAGCGGCCCGTATCGAAGGAGGCGAGTTTCATCGCGTTCTCGTTGGCTTCCGCCCCGCTGTTGCAGAGGAAAAACTTGTAGTCGTCGTAGCCCGAGATGCGGCCCAGCCGGCGGGCCAGTTCCTTCTGGAGTCCATTCTGGACGGCATTGGAATAGAATCCGAGTTTGCCCAGCTGCTCCGACAGCATCTTGACATAATGGGGATGGCAGTGGCCGATGCTGATGACGGCGTGTCCGCCGTAGAGGTCGGTATATTCCACTCCGTCCTTGTCCCAAAGCGTGGTACCCAGTCCCCGGACCGGCTCGATGTCCCACAACTTATATACTTCAAACAGTTCCATATCTTCTAAAAGGCCGAGGCTTTCAGCAGAAGGCCCGTCGTCTCGGGCAGTCCGCAGATGAGGTTCATATTCTGGAGCGCCTGGCCGCTGGCTCCCTTGAGGAGGTTGTCGATGACGGAGGAGATGACGAGTTTGTCCCCGTGCTTCTCCACGTGTACCAGGCACTTGTTGGTGTTGACCACCTGCTTGAGGTCCACGTCGCGCTCGCTCACGAAGGTGAAGGCCGCATCCTGATAGTAATCCTTGTACAGGGTGACGGCTTCTTCCTCGGAGAGGGGGCAGTCGGTGTGGATGCTGGCGAAGATGCCCCGGGTGAAGTCGCCCCGTACCGGAACGAAATTGATGGCCGCTTCGAAACCGCTCTGGAGCAGGCCGAGGTCGCGCCGGATTTCAATCAGGTGCTGATGGGTGAAGACCTTGTAGGTGGAGATGTTGTCCGACCGCCAGCTGAAATGGGAGGTGGCGGAGGGTTTGACGCCCGCCCCGGTCGAGCCGGTGATGGCGGTGACATTGATTTCGTTTTGGAGCAGGCCGGCCGCCGCCAGAGGCAGCAGGCCCAGTTGGATGCACGTGGCGAAACAGCCCGGATTGGCAACCAGGGAGGCGCCGGCGATTTTCTCCCGCTGCATTTCGGGCAGCCCATAGACATAGCCCTCGCTCTCGTCCCGGAAGTCCTGCGCCAGGTCGATGACCTTCAGCCCCTCCGGTCTGGTGCGGGTCGCCCAGAACTCGCGGCTCTTGCCGTGGGCGCCGCACAGGAAGAGGACATCCACGGCCGTGAGGTCGAACGAATTGGCGAAACGCAGGTCCGTATCGCCCAGCAGGCCGGCGTGTACGTCGTACAGATGGTTGCCGGCGTTGCTCTCGGAATGGACGAAGACAATCTCGGCACAGGGGTGATGGACCAGCAGCCGCAGCAGTTCGCCTGCGGTGTAGCCGGCTCCGCCGATGATGCCGATGCGTATCTTGTTCTCTGCCATTATGCTCTATTCTTTCTCTTCCAACTCGTCCTTGTGGCAGCCATAATAGACCCGCAGGGGCGTGGAGGTGACTTTGATGAAGCCTTTGGCGTCCTCGCTCGTCCAGCCTTTCTGCGTCTCGCCGTATTCGCCGAGTTTGCTCTTGACCAGGTCGTCGGGGGAGTCCACGCCCACCGTGGAGAAGCCGTAGGGGCGGAGTTCCAGGGTGACGGTGCCGTTGACGTTGCGCTGGCTGCTTTCCAGCATCGCTTCGATGTCCTTCATCACGGGCTCCAGATACTGGCTTTCGTGCAGGAACATCCCGTACCAGTTGCCGGTCTGCTCTTTCCAGTACTGCTGCCACTTGGACAGGGTGAATTTCTCGAGGAACTTGTGGGCGCCGATGATGAGCATCGGGGCGGCGGCTTCGAAGCCTACACGGCCCTTGATGCCGATGATGGTGTCTCCCACGTGCATATCCCGGCCGATACCGTAGGCCGAGCCGATGCGCTCGATTTCCTGGATGGCGGCAATCTTGTCGTCATAGGCCTTGCCGTTCACGGCACAGATTTCCCCTTTTTTGAACCCGATGGATAATATTTCGCTGCCGCTCTTGCTGACCTGTTTGAGATAGGCGCTCTCGGGCAGGCCCTGGCGCGAATCCAGGATCTCGCCGCCGCAGATGGAGGTCCCCCAGATACCCACATTGTAGGAGTATTTGAGTTTGGCGAAATCCGCGTTGAAGCCGTGGGCGTTGAGGTAGTCCACTTCCTCCTTGCGGCTGAGGTTGCCGTCGCGGGTGAGGGTGATGATTTCCATATCGGGGCACATCACCAGGAAGGTCATATCGAAACGGACCTGGTCGTTGCCCGCGCCGGTGGAGCCGTGCGCGATGGCGCTGGCGCCGATTTCGTTGGCGTAGCGGGCGATGGCCATCCCCTGGAAGATGCGCTCGGAGGAGACGCTGATGGGATAGGTCCCGTTCCGGAGCACATTGCCGAAAATCATATATTTCAGGCTCTTCTCGTAGTACTCGCGGGTCACGTCGAGGGTGATGTATTTCGCGGCGCCCAGTTTGTAGGCGTTCTCCTCGTTGGTCTTGAGCTGTTCCGCGCTGAATCCGCCCGTGTTGGCGCAGACCGCGTGGACTTCATAGCCTTTCTCCCGGGCCAGGTACATCACCGTATAGGAGGTGTCCAGCCCGCCGCTGAAGGCGACGACGACTTTTTTCTTATTTTCCATTTTCTTGTACATTTTCGTCCGGATGGTGGATTTCGAGGTGTTCCTTGGGGTCGTAAAGCAGGCCCGTACAGATGCACATCTTATAATTGTGGCTCTCCAGGATGTCGAAATGGCGGCAGCCCTGGCAGCCTTTCCAGAACTCGGGGTCGTCCGTCAGTTCGCTGAAGGGAACGGGGCGGAATCCGAATTCGTAGTTCATTTTCATCACGGCCGCGCCGGTCGTGATGGAGAAAATCTTGGCGTCCGGGAAGAGTTTGCGCGAGAGGATGAAGGTCTGTTCCTTGATCTTGCGGGCGATGCCCATTCCGCGGAACTTGTGGGCCACGATGAGGCCCGAATTGGCGACGAAACTCTTGCCGCCCCAGGATTCGATGTAGGAGAAGCCGGCGAACTCGCCCTCGTCGGTCAGGGCGATGACCGCCTTGCCGGAAAGCATCTTGGAAGAAATGTACTCGGGGGTGCGTTTGGCGATGCCGGTGCCCCGTTCCTGGGAAGAGATGTAAATCTCGTCAACGATTTGCTGGGAATATTTCGTGTGCCGCTCGTCGGCTACCATTACGTTGATGTCCATCGTATAAAAATTTTCTTTTTGCCAGTCTGACTTGCCGGAAAATTTTTATCAAACATTACAGCGCAAGACAAACCGAGATTGTCAATTGCATAGACGGCCGCAAAATTAGTGTTTTTCCGTCGAAATTTCAAAAAAAATGACTAATTTTGGGCTCGATTTAAAAATAATTTTTCAACGGAATGAAACTCACTGTCATCGGTGCGGGAAATATGGGCGGCGCGACCGCCCGCGGGCTCCTTTCCGCCGGAGCCGTCGCTCCCGCCGACCTCACTGTCACGGATGCCAATGAAAAGGCACTGGCGTTTTTCAAGGAGCAAGGAGCGAATGTGACGACGGACAACCGCGCGGCCGTCACACAGGCCGACATGGTCGTCATCGTCGTCAAACCCTGGGTCGTGCCTCTCGTGCTGGAGCAGATCAAAGGAATCGACCTCGGCGGCAAGACCGTCGTCTGCATGGCGGCCGGGGTCAAACCGGAAGTCATCCTCCCGTCCCTCGCGGAGGATACGGACCTGGTCTATGTCATCCCCAATACGGCCATCGAAATCGGCCAGGCCGTGATTTTCGTTTCTCCCTACCGGGCCCGCGAGGAAGCGGCGCAGGCCGTCGCCGCCCTGTTCGGCCGGGTCGGTCTGGTGAAAAAGGTGGACTTCGCCCATCTGGGCGGAGCCATTTCCCTCTCCTCCTGCGGTATCGCCTACGCCATGCGTTATATCCGGGCGGCCGTGGAAGGCGGCGTAGAACTGGGTTTTTATCCCGGAGAAGCCACCGAAGTCGTCTGCCAGACGGTCATCGGGGCCGCCAGTCTCATTGCGGCCCACAAGTCCCATCCCGAGGCGGAAATCGACAAAGTGACCACGCCGGGCGGTCTGACCATCAAGGGCTTGAATGCCATGGAGGAAGCCGGGTTTACGGACGCAGTGATTAAAGGTTTGAAAGCAGGAAGTAAATAGCATGCGACTGGTTGTCAAAGTAGGCAGCAATGTCCTGACGAAAAAAGACGGGACGCTGGATGTTGCACGGATGAGTTCGCTGGTGGGGCAGATTGCGTGCGTGATGGGTATGGGACATGAAGTGATTCTCGTTTCCAGCGGTGCCGTGGCCTGCGGCCGCAGTCTCATCAAAACCGAGAACAAATTGGACGAAGTGGAGCAGCGCCAGCTCTTTTCCGCCGTCGGACAGGTGAGCCTGATGTCGCATTACCGGGAGTTTTTCTCCAAACACGGCATCCATACCGGTCAGATCCTGACGATGAAGGAGAATTTCTCCACCCGCCGGGAATATCTCAACCAGCGTCACTGCATGGAGGTGATGTTGCGCTGCGATGTCATCCCCATCATCAACGAGAACGATACCGTGAGCGTCACGGAACTGATGTTTACGGACAATGATGAACTTTCGGGGATGATCGCTTCGATGATGGCGGCGGATATACTGATTATCCTGAGCAATATCGACGGTATCTATGACGGAGATCCGAAGATGGCCGGGACGAAGGTCATCCGGCGGATTGAGCCGGGCAAGGACCTGAGCCGTTATATCCAGCTCGGCAGGAGCCGTTTCGGCCGCGGCGGCATGCTGACCAAGTCTTCCATCGCCGCCAAGGTGGCCCAGGAGGGCATCAAGGTCATCATTGCCAACGGTATGAAGGACCGGATCCTGCCCGATTTGCTGGAACATCCCGACAAGACGGTCCATACGGAGTTTATGCCTTCGGAAAACGGAGTGTCCAGCGTCAAGAAGTGGATTGCGCACAGCGACGGCTTTGCCAAGGGACGGGTCGTCATCAATGACAGGGCGCTGGCCAAGTTGATGGAGAAAAAGGCGGTCAGCCTGCTGATGGTGGGTGTGACGGCCGTGGAAGGGGAGTTCGAGGAAGGGGACATCATCAGCGTCGTGGATGCGGCGGGCCGTTCGGTCGCCGTCGGCAAAGCCGGCTATTCCAACGCCCAGGCCTCCGCCCTCATCGGCGCCCACGATGTCAAGCCCATCATCCACTACGACTATCTGTATATATTGTAGGGAAGCACCCTGCCCCCCCCGAAGAGGTCTTTACGAATGCGGACCTGAAGAATAAAAGAGAATGAAGAATAAAAGAGAATTATGTCAGAAGCAATGGATATGATTAGGAGGACGAAGGCGGCGAGCGCGTGCCTGAGCGATGTGGGCGAGGAACAGCGCAATGCCTTGCTGCTT
>CAMNQO010000113.1 GCA_946549475.1 uncultured Bacteroidales bacterium | reverse complement strand
TGCGGAACCGGAGAACCTGTCCGAGCACACGGCGGAAACGGCGATGCTGGCCCATGCCCTGGCCGTCATCCGGCGGGACGTGCTGCACATCCCCTGCGACCCGGAGCGCGTGGCGGCGCTGGCGCTGTTGTCCACCCCGTTGACCACATACTGGAACATCGAAGAGACGGAGTTGTACACCTTTTTGTCCGAATTGCCGCTGATGGTGACCTCGCCTTTCAGCCGGATGGTGTCTCCGGCCTTGACCGCCTTGATGGCGGCGATATCGCCGTAGTCCTTGCAGATGCAGATGCCGACCGAGCCTTTGGAGACATATTCAGGGGTGATGGTCGCCGAAGTGCCGTCGATGACTTTCGTCACCGTCGCGCTGACATAGCCTCCGCCGGAGGTCATCGCCTTGCCGCTGTATTTGGCAATGATGTAGAATACGCCCTTGGATGCCAGCGGATTGGTCTTGGAATAGCCGGAATGGGGGGTCTTGACATAGCGGTGGGTGTAGAGGTTGATGGCATAGTTGGAGGTGCCGCCGTGCCGTACGATGGTGTCGTTGACCGACCAGTATTCGTGTTCCTTTCCATTGATTTCCAACTGGCCTTTGAAGGTCTTCTGGCCGCAGGAACAGGTCCGGTCCGTGAAGACATGGAAGCCCCAGGCGTGGTTGGGCAGGCGCGTCCACGGTCCGTTGACATAGACCAGTTCGCCGTCGCTGACCATGAAGCCTCGGGGAAGGCCGTCGTTCGAGTCGAAGAAGCCGGCGTTGACGCCCGCTACGATGTTTTCGCCGGCGGAAGTCTTGCGGGCGCAAATCTCGGAGAGCGTTTCGCGGATATTCTTGCCGTTGTTGCCGTTGTTGTTCCAGTTGGGATTGGGGACGATGTCGTCGCTGATCACGGCTTCCAGATGGATCTTGGAGTTGGCCGCCAGGTCCAGTTCGACCACATTGATTTCACGGGGGGCGTAGGGCGTGGTGTATTTCGTATAGGTCACGCCGGTCGCCAGATTCTTGGTCGCCTTGACTGTCCAGTCATAGTAGTACTGGGGGCTCTCGTAGTTCTTCGTCGGGTCAAATGCGGACTGATAGTTGTGGCAGACCGCGTTGTAAACGCTGGCGTAGGGGGCACCGGCCGGATTGGCGGCGTGGTCGCTGTATTTGCCGACGCGGCCGTTCCCCGTATTCCAGGTCAGGTTGCCGCTGGTGCGGTTGAAACCGCAGGCCCAGCCCGGTCCGTGACTCTCGGAGTCGGTGGTCGTCTTGTCGGAAAGGATGCAGCCGTTGTTGGTGCTTTCCTGGATCTTGCCCATGTTGTGGCCGACGAATCCGCCGGCGCGGCAGCCGTGGCGGGCGAGGACCGTACCGTTGTTGGTACACTCCTTGATGAGGGTGAGCGTGCTCGTGGCACCGGCCAGGCCGCCCATGCGCTTGACATTGTAATTGATGCCGCTGAACTGTCCGGCCGTGTCGTCTTCGATGGTGCCGTTGTTGGTGCAGCCGGTCAGGGTGCAGTCGTCACAGGTGCCCGCGATACCGCCGCTGCGGCCGACCGGGGAGTTGACCGTGCCGTTGTTGATGCAGCCGGTCAGCGTGCCTTTGGCCATATAGCCGACCAGACCGGCGGTCTGGATGCCGTCGGAGGTGCTGAGCGTATTGCCCGGCACCTTGCCGGTGGAGACGGTGCCGTTGTTGGTGCAGTTTTCCAAGGTCGAATTGCCGCCCGCATAACCGCAGAGTCCGCCGAAAGCATAGCAGGTCTCGGCTTTGGCGCTGCCCGCGAGAGAGACGGCCGTGTTGTTGACGCAGCCGCTCAGCAAGGTGTTGTTGGCCGTTCCGATGAGGGCGCCCGCATAAGTGACGCCTTTGTTGGTGCCGGTGGTGCTGATACGGCTCGTGCCGCCGGCTTCACCGATGACCACATTCTTGAAGGGGGCGCCGTCGGTGTAGGCGAACAGGCCTGCACTTGTCACGGCGCTGACAGGGATGTCCAGCGACAGGTTCTTGATGACAAATCCGTTGCCGTTGAAAGTCTCCATGAAGGGGATGTCTTCCGAACCGATGCCCATCCAGTCGCTGACGCCCGACATGTCCACATCGGACAGCAGACAGATCTCTCCGGTCTCCCGGTCGCGGAAACGGTCGAGTTTCTTGCCCGTATTGACGCGCTTGGCCAGGTTTTGCAGGTCGGCTGCCGTCTTGATGCCATAGTATTCGGGAATGGATTCGGCCGTGACGATGCTCACGATTTTGATGATGCTCCGGTCGTTTCCGCAGCCTGCCACGAGGGTGAAACTGCCGTCCTCAAATTCAGCGCCGGGCGTGACGGTGAGGGTCTTGGCGGAGGCGTCCTGCGCCACGCTCAGATTTTCGGAGCGCATCACCCGCAGTACGGCATCGCCGACATTTTCTCCCACAAATTCGTACTCGATGACCGCATCTGCGGTGGCGCTGGGAATTTCACATTCGGTCAGGAAGTAATTGCCGTTGAAGCGGAATCGGACATTGAAGGTATCGAAGGGGGCTTCGATGACGCTGCCGTCGCCCAGGGTGAACACGGCTTTGTCGGAAGAGACCGAAATGGCCGTGACGACGCTGATGGACTTGCCTTCCGAGGCGACCGGATTGCCGTCGGCATCCTTGATGCGGACATTGTTGAGGGTCCAGAAACCTTCGGCGTCGATGCCGATCTGGGGCGCCCTGCCCGTGACGGGCAGACGGCTGCCGTCCACATCCTTGAGGTCTTCGGTTTTTCCGTTCCGGGTGATGGTCCAGTACAGGACGCCACCATCGTTCCGGGTGCCGATGACCGGCAGGCTGCTGACCTGGGAGGGAAGGGCCAGCGTGAGGGTGTGCTCGAGTTTGTCGGAGCCCTTGTAACTGACGATATAGTTGCCGTCCGTGTCCTGGCTGACAGCGGTGACGACACCGCCTTGGGTAATGGCGCTGACCATCTTGACTTGTCCGTTGGCGGCCTCCACGACCGGCTTCATCGCATCGATGCTGTGGTAGAGGGCGTCCGCCTCTTTCCACAAGGCGGAGTCGTCGTACTTGGCGCAGGCCGCTGCGGTCAGGACGGCCAGGGTACAGAGAATATAGGATGTCATTGTCTTCATAACTTTATTCCTTTAGAAATTCAATCCGTCGTTCCAGTTCGGATTCTGGCTGAGTTGACCCAGCGTCAGCACGCGTTGATCGGCCGGGACCGGGTAGAGATAGTCGCGGTTTTCCATCCACTTGTACGGGGTGGACAGCGTGGCGCGGGAAAAGGCGGTCAGGTAGCCGGAGGTCCCTTCCGTCGTGGCGCCGGCTTCGAAGAGGTGGACGTCGCTGCCGATTTTCTTGGCCACGAGGCCCCGGCCGGGCGTGGTGCCGTCCACATAGAACTCGACATCGTCCTTGCCGTCGCCGTTGACATCATAGCGGCCGGGTCCGGGAATATACACGCCGTAGTAGTCGTGGAGTTCATTGACAATCTGGGCGCCTTCCTTCCAGCGGAGCATATCCCAAAAGCGCAGTCCTTCCATCACCAGTTCGACGGTGCGTTCGCGGCGGATTTCCAGCACCACGGCGGTGTTGTTCGCGCTGACATTGGGATAGCAGGCGAGCAGATAAGGGTCGGGAGCCGTCAGGTCGGACAGGCGGAGCGAAGGCATATTGACGCGTCCGCGCAGCTGATTGACGCTCTTGTCTGCATCCGCCTGGGTCAGCGTACCGAGTTCGGCCTTGGCTTCCGCGAAATTCAGATACACTTCCGCAGCCCGGAAGAGGGGGAAGTCCGTGAAACCCTTGGAGGCGCCCGAGTAGGTGTCGTTGACGACATACTTGATGGGCTCGTAGCCCGTTTCCGCCTGGAAGTCGTTCACCGTCTCTTCTTCGTCGCCTACCTTGTGGTAGCCGGGGCAAAGCACGGTCTGGGCCATGCGGGGGTCGCGGTTCTGCGTCTCATCGAAGTACTCCATCGTCTCGTGCCCCGCGATGTCGGTGAAACGGCTGCCGTCCGCCATCAGGTAGTGGTTCATGAAGCGGCGGGTGAAACCGGTGTTGTTGTTGCGGATGCTGAACTGGACGGAATGCATCATCGAGGCCTCGATATAGCGGCGTACGAGGATGATTTCGTCCGTCTTGAGATTGGCGGGGAAACTGTTGAACAAGTCACGGTAGGGCGTGGTTCCCGTATTGTAAATCTTGTAGCCGCTCTGGTCGATGAAGTTTTCGGCGGCCTGGGCGGCGATGTTCAGGTAATAATCCGCCGTGTGGTCGGGGGCGTCGGCACGGGGTGCGATGCCGTGATATTTCATCCAGGTGCCTTCAAAAAGGGCGACGCGGGATTTCAGGGCAAGGGCCGTCCATTTCGTGACGCGGACCGGGTCTTTGACCGCAGGCAGTTCGTCGATGGCCGCGTCCAGGTCTTCGAGGACTTTGTCGATGACATATCCCCTGGGATCCCGGGGCTTCTTGAGCAGGGCCTCGTCGGTGGAGCCGATGACCTGGTCGTACCACGGCATGTCGCCGAAGCGTTTGACTTTCTCGAAATAGATGTGTGCGCGGAAGAAGTGGGACACGCCCATGTATTCGCGGCGCGCCGCTTCGTCCTTGCACTGGCCGCAGCGCTCGAAGAAGTAGTTGATGCGGCGGAGTTCGTTGAAGTTCCACTCGTTGGCGCCGCTCATGGCGTCGGACGGCAGGCGGGTGCCTTCGATGACGGCCCCCATGCTCTTGTCCACCATGTCGTCGGCGTTGAGTCCGGCGATGACTTCAGCGGTCGGGAAGGTGTTGTAGTAATGGTCGGTCCAACTGCGCAGGTCGGTAGCGGTGTTGAAGTACACTTCCGGCGTTACGCGGTCTTCGGGAATTTCGGTGATGTTGCAAGCGGCAAACAGAAGGCCGGTAGCAAGGATTGAAAAGATATTGTATGTTTTCATATTGTTACCCTCCATCTTAGAATTTGATTTCTACACCGACAGAGAAGGTTCTCGGGTAGGCATAGCCTACGCCGGAGCCGCTGGTGGAAGTGCCGCTCGTACCGGCGATTTCCGGATCCATCGTGTCGCAGTATTTTTTCAACGGAGACCAGTAGCAGATGTTTTCTCCGGTGAAATAGACGCGGATCTGCTGGAACTTGATGGCCTTGACCCACTTGTCGGGCAGGGAATAGCCGACGGTCAGGTTTTTGAAGCGCAGGTAGGCGAGGTTCTGGAGATAGCGGTCGTTGACCGTGCCCAGGGAACCGCCGCTGTAGGCCTCGTAGCCTCTGGCCCGGGGGAAGTAGGCGTTGCGGTTGTCCTCCGTCCAGACATTCTTCACGAAATTCTTGCTGATGAACGAGGTCGGAGGGAAGGCGTAAGGCCCCCAGAAGTCGTAGGAACTCTGTCCGGCGACCGGGAACCAGTCGCGGTGTCCGACGCCCTGGAAGAAGGCGGAGATGTCGAATCCGTACCAACTGAAGCCCAGGCGGAAGGAATAGTTGTAGCGGGGCAGGGAGTTGCCGATGACGCTGAGGTCTCCGTGGTCGCCAACCGTGCCGGAGCCCCTGGAAATCACGCCGTCTCCGTCCACATCCTTGAATCGCACGTCGCC
>CAMNQO010000112.1 GCA_946549475.1 uncultured Bacteroidales bacterium | reverse complement strand
GCTCTGCGCCTCGTATTTCTGGTAGTCGCGGCCTTCCTGGGCGGCACGGCTCGCCTCGGTGTCGCGTCCGGGCCAGAAAATCTGGGGCCAGAGATGACAGGTCACGATGTTGACGACCTGCCCGTGGGAAGTAATCTGGAAATGGCCGGCACCATGCTGGATATACTGACCGGAGGTATTGCCTTCCACGATACGGCGGACGGTGGTGATGTTCGTCTTGGAGGTGACGACCTGGGGATAGTTGTCCCTGTAGCCGCTGATGGCCATATAATCGTGTCCGAAACGCCGGGCCACGGCCGCCCACTTGGGATCAGTCAAGGCCGTGGTGGCATCGCTGTTGCTGCGCCGGCTCCTCATGTTGGTAAAGAGCGGCCAGTTACCTTCGGTATCTGCCGTAGAAGTGCCGGTCTTGTAGATGCTCTGCGATTCGCAGAAGATGCAGACATCGGGATCCCACTTCTTGACCCAGGCAACGAAGTTGTCAAAATTGTTGCCCTGGTCCGCCCACATGCCGTTCTGGACATTGTAGAGCAGCACACGCAGGCGCTGGGCGGGAGCGAGATGCCGGACGGCACGGATTTCCAGATTGTCGATAAAATGGCCGTGCTTGATGTTGGTCCCGGTATCTACGCCCCAGAGGCCGAAAGTGGAGGTCTCGGTGATGTTGGCGAGGGTCATCTCCACATGATGCCAGCCGTCGCGGTGATCGTCGGAGGTCGGCGCCTTGAGGTCGGCACGGGTCATCGTACAAGTATTGAGGAAACCGTGGGTATAGGTATTGTTGCCCTCGATGGTCGTCTGGAGTTCCAGGGGCTGGCCGTCGATCAGCACGCTCGTGACGATACCGCTCTCGTTGACATGGGTGGAGAAAACATCTTCGGTCCCATAGCGGAAACAGATATCGTACGATACGACAAGGTCATAGTAGCCGTCGTTGAAAGCCGCGAAGCCGGGCACCTGGATGGCACCCCGGGTCTCATCGCCGCCTCCGCAACTGATGCAGCCCTGAAACTCCTGGCAACGGTACAGATAAGCCATGTCCGCAATGTTGCGGCTCTTGACATAGGATTTGCTGACATTGGGACGCTCGCCCACCGTCCAGCCGTTCACGCTGGTCCAGTTGGCCTGGATATAAGCGGAGCCGGGCGTGGTATCGGCCACCTTGACGAAAGCGTTCTCATAGCCCGTCCGCTCCGTCGGGTTTTCATTGGGGTTGGCCGAAGCCGTGGGCGCATAAGCGGAGAGGCTGTTGCCGCCCTTCACGCAGCCGCCCCAGACAAAATTGTCGAAATGCTCGAAAAAGAGCAGGTCCGCCGCAGGAGCGTAATCATAGGCAAACGATTTGACCTCACCCGCCGCGATGTCAAAAGCGGGGATGTCGAAGACCTGTCCCTTGTGGGCCATGTCGGTAACGGTCAGGGTCAGACCGCTGCGGTAACTGCCCTTGGACAGCAGCAGGAAGAACCGGGTGCCGGATGCCGAAAGGGCGACGCCGCTTCCGCCGGCCCCGTCGTCGGTGCAGTTGAGATTGACAAAATTGACGCCCTCGTCCAGGACATATCCGTTGTCCAGGGTATAGGAGGCGATGCCGGCCAGATGGTCCGTTCCATCGTCTGAATCATCCTTGTTCTCAATGTGGACGGAGGCAATCCGGGCCGAGCCCTTGAGGGTAATCTCCAAAGCGGACACCACCTCCTTGAAGTCCATCCGGCTGCCGGTCGCCTGGCTGTATTCCGCAAACATGGGGTACGAAGCGAGTTCCTGCGCCGTCCTCCCGTAGAATTGGGAATAGGGAATGATGAGGTCCCGCAAGGGATATTGTCCGTCAGGCAGGAACCAGGCCTTGGACCCCTGCGGGTAGCAGAACATCTTGTAGGTACCGGTCGCGGACTCGGGAACCTCGAGATAAGCCGAACCGTCTGCGGCGATACCGGGATGCCGGACATCGGACTTTACATAGATCTCATCTTCAGACGAGAAACTATGGCTGCTCCCCCCTACCCGCTTGCGCAGGCTTTCCGGGTCGGTCGCGAGTGAAAAACGGACGAAGCCTCCCTCCGGAACGAGCGGCAGGACAGTCTCCTGATCGACGCCGCCGCCTTTGGCGTATTCCACCTTTTTGTCTGCCTTGCAGGCGGAAAAGGCCCCGGCAAGAAGGGCGGAAGCAAGCAAGGGAATGTAGGATTTCCTCAATTTCATAAAATTGGCTATCTAAAACTATCCAAAGTTAAATAAAAAATATTCATTTGCAAAAAAAACGGGCCGCTATCTTTTTACTCATTGACGATATAGACATCTTCCCCGTCGGCCTGGAAACGCAGTTTCTCCCGGGCATACTGCTCGGCCGCATCCGGGCCGGACTGCATCCGGGAGATGCCCTCATCCAAATCCGCGATCTGCTCTTCCAGGGACTGGATTTCGCGCTTCTGGGCGGACTCTTCAAAAGCACCGGCGATCCATGTAAACAGATTGTTCTTTCTGATCAGCAGAAACACGACGAACGCAAGGAGAAGAAAAAACCAAAAGCGTTTGTGTCCGTCATGCCACCAGGAAAACAAGTTTTTCATCTGTCTTTGTCCTTTTTTGATATATTTCCAACAAAAATAATTAAATTTGTCGAAACAAACAATCCTTATCAGAAATACTACTATGAAACCTACTCTTTTAGTTCTTGCGGCCGGCATGGGAAGCCGTTACGGCGGACTCAAGCAGATGGACGGACTCGGCCCTTCCGGAGAAACCATCATCGACTATTCCATTTATGATGCCGTTCAGGCCGGATTCGGCAAAGTCGTCTATGTAGTCCGCGAATACTTCCGCGCAGACATGGAAAAGACAGTCCGGGAAAAATATAAAGATGTAAAATGTATCGACGGCACGCCCCTCGAATTTGATTTCGTCGTCCAGGAACTGGACAAGATTCCCGCCGGCTACAGCCTCAACCCCGAGCGGCAGAAACCCTGGGGGACGGCCCATGCCGTGCTGATGGGCAAAGAAGTCATCAACGAGCCCTTCGCCGTCATCAACGGGGACGATTACTACGGCAAAGAGTCTTTCCGCATCCTCGGCGACTGGCTGCGTGCCCGTGAACATTCGACTGGCTGCTACACGCTCATCGGATTCGAACTGGACAACACCCTGTCCGAGAGCGGCGGTGTAAGCCGGGGCATCGGCACGGCCGACGCGAACGGCCTCCTCACCCATGTGGAGGAACACCACAACATCGCCCGCGAGGCAGACGGCAAGATTTACGGCAACAACGCCGCCGGCGAGAAAGTCTGCCTGCCCGACAAGGCGCTCTGTTCGATGAACATGTGGGGATTCACGCCCGACTATTTCGACAAGAGCGAAAAGATTTTCGCCTCGTTCATCGAGAAGAACATCAACGAACTGAAAGCCGAATTTTATATTCCCTACGCCATTGACTGCATGATCAAGGACGGCAGCGCCAGGACCGAACTGCTGGCCACGCCTTCCCGCTGGTTCGGCGTCACTTTCAAGGAAGACCGCCCCGGCGTCGTCGCCAAGTTCCAGGAATTTGCCGACCAGGGCGTGTACCCCACTCCGCTTTACAAAAAGCAATGAGCCGCAACCGACGCCCCGCACCCTCATTCGATCTGCTCTCGGGTTATGACTGGTTCATCCCGGGGTGGATCGATTTTTTGTGGATTGCGATCATGCTGGGGGTAGGACTGGTCATCAGCACCATTGCTTCGCTTTCGCTGTCAAAAGCCGGATTCGCCCCGATTTATATCCAGACCATCGTCTATCCGTTGCTTTTCATCCCCGCCATGTTGCTGGCCTCTTCCCAGAGCAAGCGCAACATGTTCCGTTCCGAGGCGCGTCCCATGGATCGGAACGAGCATTGGAAGTTCATTCCGGCCGCAACGACCACCGTGGGATTCATTGCCTTCGCCATCCTGCTCGACCCCCTCAGCCTGGCCTTGCCCCCGATGTCCCCGCAAATCAAAGCGGCCATGGAGATGCTCGCCCAAGGGCCTGTCATCATCAGCCTGCTCTGCACGGCGGTTTTCGCCCCCTTCTTTGAAGAGTGGCTGTTCCGGGGCATCATCCTGAGAGGCCTGCTCGGCAAACTCAAGCCCGTCTGGGCCATCCTGATTTCCGCAGTCGTCTTCGGAGCCTTCCACGCCAACCTCTGGCAGGCGATTCCCGCCCTGCTCATGGGGCTGGTGCTGGGCTATGTCTATTGGAAGAGCGGTTCCCTGAAACTGACGATGCTGCTGCACTGCGTCAACAACACCCTGTCGATACTCCTGCTGCAGATACCCGGATGGGATGCCGACGATACGCTCTACAGCCTATTCTCCGACAAAACCGGCTACTGGCTCATCTATATCCTGTGTGCCGCCGTGTTCATCGGCGCCATGCACGGCTTCCGGCGGGCCTGCCGTTAAGCGAAATATCCGGGCGGGGCCTTCGGGTCACGCTACAACACGGTAAACCCGTCCTGACGCATCTTTGACAAGGTCTCGACATGTCCCTTCTCTTCGACATAGCCGAGGCCTTTTTCGACGACCTTTACCGCAAAACCGGCATTTCTCAAATCATTGGCCGTGTTATAGACACAATACTCGGTCGCGATGCCCACGACATAGACGCCGGTGGCTTCAAGGGTCGTCAGCACCTGGGCCAGGCTCTCTCCGGCGGCGTTGCGGCCGTCGAAGCCCGAATATTGCTCGACGGCAGGGTCACAACCCTTGTTGAAGGTCAGTTCTTCCATGACATAGGGCTGAAGGGACTCGTGAATCTCGGCGCCCCGGGTACCGGCGACACAATGCGGGGGCCAGGGACCGCCCTGCGCGACGAAAGAGCAGTGGTCGGCGGGATGGTGGTCGCAGACAAAAAGGACGGGAATGTCCGGATTGGCCTCGATCAGTTCCTTGGTATAGGCGACAGCCTCAAGGGAATGGCCGCAGGCCAGGGCGCCGTCTTTGATGAAGTCATAGAGTTCATCGACGACGACCAGGACGGAACCGGTTTCCATTTTCAATGTTTTTTCCGTGTTGCAGGACAGGGCCATAAAAAGAAAGGGGAGGATTTTAATGAGGTTTTTCATTTTCAAAATGGGTATTGATGTCTTGGACCAGACGGTCGATGATATCCAGTTTGACATTGTACAGATCATCGGAAATATCGACCTTGTAATAGTGCGGGTTGATCAGACGCCTTTCGCTGGGGCTCAGGCGGGCGAGGTTGCTCTGATAGTAGGCCTTTTTGTCGAAGAGACTCTCCACAGGACAGCAACGGACTCCGTCGGCCATCATCAGGACTTGCAGGGGCTTGGCATGGTAGGCACCGGCCTCGAAGGTTTTGAATTTGTAGCGGTCGTGCTCGTCATAGATGGTGAAACGCTCCCCTTTCTCTATCTGCCGGCAGAGACTGTCGCCGCGCAAGCAGGTCACATCCGCTTTGAAAATCTCCCCCTCGGGATAGTCCTTGCTGATGCGCCAGGTAATCTGGAAGCCCGGATTGATGAGTTTGGTCCGGTCTTCCGAGCGCTTGAGGACGGGTTCGCCGTCGATTTGCACCAGTTTATAGACATTGCCGAAGCAGGGATTGCCTTTGGCGGTGGCGATGGCGTCGCC
>CAMNQO010000111.1 GCA_946549475.1 uncultured Bacteroidales bacterium | reverse complement strand
ACTAACCCGCCAGTCGCAATATCATATTCTGAACTGCTGCTGCTCTGGCTGATGCTGCACCCATCTACGGAACAGTCCGTGAAAATCGTTTTTCCGGATCGGGAGCAGAATGCTCCGACGGGAATCTCAGACGATCCGTTGAAGATGATTGAACTGTTTTGGATATGAACGCCGGAAATTTCTGCAACCGGCTCATAACTGCGTTCACCCCCGATCCATGCGGCGAGCAGTCCGAAAGGATAACCAGAAGTAGAGGTATTATGGAATTTGTTCAGGGTCAAATCGCTCACTTTTCCGGCAATCCTGCCGAAGAGTCCGGAATAATTGCCGGAGATCTTGGTTACATCGAGATTGCTGATAGTATGGTTGTCTCCGTCAAAATGAAACACATATTCCGTTATGCTCGGAGACGAGTTGCTGATAGAATAGGCTGTCACCCAGGACACCCAATTACCGCTGTAGGCCGTCATATCCAGATCATTGTCCAGTCTGAAGTGGGGAATTTTGCCGGCCTCTTCTTCCGTAAAGGCAGCATTGGTCGCGGTAATCGGCACCAGCAGATTCCTGGCGGCATCCATCTGATACGGCGTGGTAATGATATAGGGATCGGCTTCCGTGCCGGATCCGTCCATATACCGGTTGCCTTTGACGAAGCCGGTCCTGGCGATTTTCAGGGTGTAGAGATTGCCCATCGTCATCGTCGTATTGGCAGACGGTTTCCAACTACGCGTCCACACATAACCTTCCTGGTCGATAACTTTGAAGGTATAGGTATTGGAAGAGGAAAGGGTCTGGTCAAACCCGGCCAGCATCAGATAGGCCGTGATGGTCCGGTACGAGCCGACATCGACCGCCCCGTTCGCAAAGGAGATGGAGAGCGTGGAGGTCTTGCTGGAAGGGTCGTTGGTCCGGTAAAAATTTTCGGCATCGGACGAGATGATGGACAGTTCCTGGACAGAAGTAATGTCGTCCGGCAACTGAATCTGGAGTTTGAGACAGGAAGTGCAGTAGAAGTCCAGTCCTTGCTCATCGGCATAGCGTTTGGAAAAGTTGACATAACTGCACTGGTCCATGCCCGTATATTTCGCATTGTAACTCAGGTGGGCCGTCGAGCCGCTGGAAGCCTGTTTCTGTCCGAATCCCCGGGTATAGAAATCCTCGACGGAAGTGTAGTCCGAAGGATAGAGGATGTCGAAGGTCTGCGAGGCCGAAGTGGGCGTATCGCCGGTAAAGACGGCCTGGTGGTCGCTCAGACGCGAGGACCCCGTAAATACGATGTTGTCGGCATCCACATAGTTGCCGCCGGCATCCTTGCCCAGCACACGGATGGTCTCCGACGAGATGGTGGTGTTCCACTTGACGGCAAATTTTCCGGTCGAGGCGGAGTTGTCGATAAAACTGAGTTTGGTGTCTTCGCCGCTACCCTCCCCTTCTGCAGGGGCCGCCTCGTCTTCCGCACCTTGGCTGAAAGCGGACAAGGTCATCTGCGGCCGGGGAGGCCGGACAGACGCCGGATTTTCGCCGTCGGCGTCACGGATGACGGCATCATTTTCCAAAGCTGTCTCCTTGGAACATGAGAGGGCCAGCATGAGCAGCATGGCCAAGGCTGTGACAAATCTGTTCTTGTACTTGTTCATCGTTCCGTCCTCCTTATTCAAACTCTTCTCCCGGCACTTCAATGACCTCCCAGTCTTCGAGCGACTGGGTCAGCAAGCCTTCTCCGGCAATGCAGTCCAAGGCAAGCGTTTCCGGCGTTTCATACACACATTTTTTCATTCTGTTTCCTTTTGTCATCTTATACTATTACTATACATTTTTCATTCTGAATCTACCGGATGGCCGGCGTGCTGCCGGAGAAGTCCCAGACCGAAGCACTCCAGCCGATACGCTGCGCCACGGCGGAAAGCGTCTCGCCGGCCGAGGCGGCTTTGCCGTTGTAGGGATAGTCATAGAGGTAGGGCGACTGGTTGGGTGCCGTCTGTCCCTGCGGGAAATGGGTCAGGGCCGTCGAGGCATTGGCGTCCGCCTGGTCCTTGAGGGCATTGGCCGTCGGGTCCCACTCGGCACCGCCGTGCGTGGTACTGTACCACAGGAAGTTCAACCCCGCCTTGCGCCAGCAGTTGGACAGGGTATTATAAACATTGGTGAAGCCGACGATGGCCCCGTCGCTGAATCCCTTGACGGTGCTACGCTTGTAGTTGTCTTGCGAAGTGATGAGGTCCGCCCAGCAGATGCAGCCGCTGACGGTATCGGAAAAGCCGCCCGCCGTGGTCGCCGACGAGACAATCGAAGTGGAAGAATAGACCGCATTGTTGGCCAGGCCGACGATGCCGCCCGAGCAGAAATTGCCTTTGACCGTGCCGGAAAAACAGCAGTTGCGTATCGTGACATTCTTCTGGATGTCGCCGGCAATGCCGCCCGCCTGTCCGCCGCCGGTATTGCTGCCGGCGGCATTTTTGTAAGCGGTCGAGGTGATGGTACCCGAGGAACTGCAATTTTCGATCAGTACGGTGGCGCCGCTGACCGGAGAATTGTTGGAATATCCGAGGATGCCGCCCGTCCGGTAGCAGGCGCTGATGTCGCCCGTGTTGGTGCAGCGGGTTATCTTGACCGACTTGACATTGCGGGCATAGGCCAGGATGCCGCCGGCATAATAGCCCTGATAGGTCGTCGCGGTGACTTTCCCGGAGAAGGCGCATTTGTCAATGGTCAGGTCGATGGTCTGCTCCGCCGTGGAGCCGTTGGCCGCGACATAGCCGGTCTGTCCGAAGATGCCGCCGGTCGAGGTGCCCGTGGAGGTCAGGACGCAGGAGGACGAACAGCCGGACAGCGAGACTGTACCATAACCGGACCCGAGAATGCCGCCGATGCAAGGATAGGTGTTGGTGCCCGTCGGGGTGATGCTGCCGGAGGTGACGCAGTCCTTCACCGTGACATCGACATAGGTAAATCCGCCGATGCCGCCCAGGCAGTCGGACCCCTTGATGTCCGCATCCACCGAACAGGAAGAGACGGTCCCCTTGCCGAGCTTGCCGGCGATGCCGCCGACATAGGAGCCGGTCCCTTCGAGCCGGCCGGAGGTGATATTCACACCGCTGACCGTTCCTTCCAGACGGCCGTTGTAGTTGCCTATCCAGGCCGCCGCAATGCCGATGATGGTGCTGCCGCTCACTTTGGGCGCAGAAAAATTGACATTCTTGAGCGTGCCGTTGAGAATCCCGGCAAAGGAAGCGTAATTCTTGCCCTCGCAAGAGAAATGGGACAAAGTATGTCCCTGACCGTCAAACGACAGGGCTTTGTCGAAGGGTTCGTCCGGATTGAGAGGCGACCAGTCGATGCCGCTCATGTCGATATCCTTTTCCAGTTTGAAATAGACCGTCTTGCCGGAAGCCATCAGTTCGGACATCCGGGCCATGTTGGAGGGCGTGCGCAGCAGATAGGGGTCGGTCGCCGTTCCGGAGCCTGTCACCTCCCCTTTGTCGGTGCTCCAATTCCGGGCAGTAAGGGCGAAGTCGTTGACTTTGCCGCCGTAGAGGGTCTGCTTCTCGGGAACGAAAGTCTTGGTGAAGACATACCCCTCGTCATCGGTCAGCGTCACGGTGACGCTCTTGCCGTCGGGGAAAGTGACGGGCTGCCAGGAAACGGCCATATAGGCGATGAAGCGTCCGTTCTGCGCCTGCGTATTGCGGAAAGACATCGATAGTTCCTTGACGGCGGTCGATGCCGCATTGCCCGTATGGAAAATGGCATCCGGACAGGAAATCTTGAGGGAGGAAAGTCCGGCGAAATCGGCCGGCGCGTCGATGACGAAACGCAGGACACCGCTCTGGCGGAAAGTACCGCCCTTGCTCGCCGCCCAGGCCGATTCGAAGCAGGGATTGACATAGTCCGATACGCTGTCCAAAACGGCATAATACCGGATATGGTCAAAATTGGCATTGCCGTCCTGGACCTGTCCGGTGAAGGAAACGGCCTCCATCTGCGCAAGCGAAGAATAGGAAGCGGGATAGCAGAGCGTGAAACGGCTCCCGCTGAGGGAAGGCTTGTCGGTCACTGCGGTTTTGGCGTCCAACAGCCGTTTGAACGGGAGTTCAAGCGTACTCGTCCCCGTGATACTGATGGCATCCGCCGTTTCCCACTCCGGGCTCAGGCCGCCCTCCGAAGGGGCGCTGAAACTGACCTTGGTCTCGCCGGGAATGAGCCGTTCCGGCAATACGACATACATCTCCCCTTCCGCCGGGTCGGGCAAGACGGACTTGGTATCCGGCTCCAGGATGTCAGCCGGCCGGACTTCCGTCTTGGCGCAGGAAAGCGCAAGCAAGAGGACAACGAAAGCGATACTGGTTTTGTTCATGACTACTTCCTCCCCGGTTTACGGCAGATAATCTGCACAGGTTTGACAAATGGTGCGGGCCATCTCATCGAAATAGGCGGCACCGGGATGGCTTCCGTCAAACTTCGGCGGATTGTAGCCCGACTGGTAGAAGTCCACATAGGGCAGGTCGAAGTGACGGGCGACTTCGATGATGGACTGCTCATAGTCCGCGCCGGAAGCCACGCCCCGGAAGTCTCCGATAACGAAGATAATCTGCACTCCTTCATAGCGCACCAGGATTTTCTTGACGGTCTTGACCAGGGCGCTGCGGAAACAACTCTCGTCCAACTGCCCCATCGGCGTATCGAAATCGTAATTGCCCAGCGGCGTGCTCTGGTTCATATCGTTGGTCCCGCCGTGGATAATCACGATATCCGGGTCCTTGAAATCATAACAGCGGTCCACAAAACCGGCCCCGACATCGGTCAGGGAGAGTTTGGTGGAAGATTTCACCTCGTGGACGACGCGCGTGCCCTGCCAGGAAGAATTGACATCCAGGGTACAGGACGACGAATAATCGTAAATGGTCTTCCACCACCAGGTCTTCTCCTTGCTGTCCACATCGCAGACAGTCCCGGCGCTGTTTTTACGCCCTACATAGTAATAGGGATTGTAGTTGATGATGCGGCTGTCGCCGCTGACATCGAAAGTGGAGATGGAGTCGCCGAGAATCGCCACCTTGCGGACTGGCTGCATCTGCGGGGCGGCAAAATCCAGGGAGACATAGCGCACGGCCTTGGCGCTGAGGTACAGCGTCTGCTCGAAGCGGTAAGTGTAACGGTTGGTCACGACATCGAAAATGAGAGGGGCGCTTCCCACCGGAGCGAGCAGCAGGGCCGCCGCATTCTGTCCGTCCTGACTTTGCGTCCCCACCTTGAGTTGGTAGTCCGGATTGTCGGACACCCAGTCGATACGGACGGAGGGCGAGCCGCCGGTCAGCGTCGCCTGGTCCCGGGTGATGTTGTAGGTCACCTGTCCGGCGATATTCCCCGAGGTGGAGGTCAGCGTCACGCTACGGATGGTCTCACCCAGGGCGAAATGCTTGCTGTCAAAGAAAGACAGATACACGGTGGTCGCATTGGCGGGCACGCTTGCATACTGGAGGGCAAGGTCTTCTTCCGTTCCCAGATAGTATTTGCTGACCCGGGAGAGAATCTCAAAATTGACGATGCGGTCTTCTTCCGGCTGCGGCTCGGGCTCCGGTTCATCGGGCTTGTCCGGCTCCACGGGAGCCGGCTGCGAGTCGCCTCCGTTCCCGCCGTCCC
>CAMNQO010000110.1 GCA_946549475.1 uncultured Bacteroidales bacterium | reverse complement strand
GTGAGGACTATGCCAAGATCGAGCAGGTCGGCACCATTTCCGCCAACAACGACAGTTATATCGGCAAGCTCATCGCCGATGCGATGGCCAAGGTCAAAAAAGACGGCGTCATCACGGTCGAAGAGGCCAAAGGTACGGACACCGAGGTCAAGGTCGTCGAGGGCATGCAGTTCGACAGGGGCTACATTTCCCCTTATTTCATGACCAACGGTGACAAGATGGAAGCCGTCCTGGACGACCCTTCCGTCCTGATTACGGACAAGAAAATCTCCACGATGAAGGACCTGCTCCCGATTCTGGAGCCCATCGCCCGCGAAGGCCGTTCCCTGCTCATCATCGCCGAAGATGTGGACGGTGAAGCCCTGACGACCCTCGTGGTCAACAAACTGCGCGGTTCGCTCAAAGTCGCGGCCGTCAAAGCGCCCGGTTTCGGCGACCGCCGCAAGGAAATGCTGCAGGACATCGCAGTCCTGACCGGCGGCATGGTCGTCTCCGAAGAGCGCGGCTTCACCCTTGAGAACTGCACGCCCGATATGCTCGGTCACGCCGAGAAGGTCGTCCTGAGCAAGGACAACACCACCATCGTCAACGGCGCCGGTGACAAGGCCGCCATTGCCGAGCGTGCGCAGAGCATCCGTGCGCAGATTGAGAATACCAAGTCCGACTACGACCGCGAGAAACTCCAGGAGCGTCTGGGCAAACTCGCCGGCGGTGTGGCCGTCCTCTATGTGGGCGCTGCGACCGAAGTTGAGATGAAAGAGAAGAAAGACCGTGTCGAGGATGCGCTCAGCGCCACCCGTGCGGCCGTTGAGGAAGGCATCGTGCCGGGCGGCGGCGTCGCTTATGTGCGTGCCATCGAAGCCCTCAAGAATCTCAAGGGCGACAACGAAGATGAGACGACGGGCATCCATATCGTGGCCCGTGCCATCGAGGAGCCTATGCGCCAGATTGCCGCCAACGCCGGTGTCGAAGGCAGCGTGATTATCCAGAAAGTGCGCGAGGGCAAGGGTGACTTCGGTTACAATGCCCGCACCGAGGAATATGTCAATATGTTCGCCGCCGGTGTCATCGACCCGACCAAGGTCGCCCGCGTGGCGCTCGAAAACGCTGCTTCGGTCGCCGGTATGTTCCTGACCACCGAGTGCGCCATCGCCGACATCCCCGAGAAGGAGCCCGCTCCGATGGGCAACCCCGGTATGGGCGGAATGATGTAATCCCTCTTCGAAATATGCAAAAAAGGGTTGGCCCAATCGTCAGGCCAGCCCTTTTTCGTATGGGCGGGCGGTTATCCGAGCATCCGGATGAATTGCTGCATCCCGGAGGTGGCGACATCTTGGATGTGGACGGCATCGCGGGCAGGGATGTCGGCGGGGTTGATGACATATTTCTTGCAGCGGGCGGGGGCGTAGGCGGACAGGCCGGCCGCCGGGTACACCTGCAACGAAGTGCCGATGATGAGCAGGATGTCTGCAGCCGACACTTCCCGGGCTGCGGCTTCGATGTTGGGCACCGCCTCGCCGAAAAATACGATGTGCGGTCGCAGTTGCCGGTGACGGGGGCCGCCCGTGTCGCCCAGGGCGATGCTGCCGTAGCCGATATCCCGTACAAACTCCAGGCTGTAACCGTCCCGCTCGGTGTAACAATCCTCCGGCCGGACCTTGGTGACTTCTCCGTGCAGGTGGATGATGTGGCTGCTGCCGGCACGCTCGTGCAAGTTGTCCACATTCTGCGTGATGACCGTCACCCGGAAGTCCTGCTCAAGGCCGGCAATGAGCCGGTGCGCTTCATTGGGGACGCGGTGCCCGAGGTCCTCCCGCATCTGATTGTAGAAATCAAGCATCAACTGCGGGTTGCGGTGCCATCCCTCGATGGACGCGACATCCTCCACGCGATGGTTGTTCCACAGTCCGCCTCCGCCGCGAAAAGTGCTGAGGCCGCTTTCGGCACTGATGCCGGAACCGGAAAGGACGACCAGTCTGGGGTGGGGAGAAGGGGACATAACGCTTGTCGGATTTGCAGGGGAGGAAGGAAAAACACTGTCAGACGAGGTGGCGGATGAGGTCTTCGCGGTCGCCGGGAAGGAGGTCGATGACGGGGATTTCAATCATCGTGTAGCAGCCGGGGGCCTGACGCATCGCGGCGCGGGCGCAGAGTACCAGCACCTGTCCGGTGAGGGCGGGGTTGTTGATCTTCATGTTGAACTCCAGCAACTGGTTGTGCGTCTTGCCGGAAACGCCCTTGCGCACCAGGTTGACGCCGTGTCCCACATCGTTGAGGGCATCCACGCTCTCCACCTGCATTACATGCGTCTCGTCGTTCACGAAATATGCATCGTTCTTGATAGCCTGCTCCACTTTGGCGAAATCGGCGCCCGGCTCCAGTTCCACATAGACCATCCGGCGATGGATGCCGGTGCCCACGGGAATGGTCATACTCAGTGCATCCCTGACGCCTTCGATGGCGCGGACGGCCACCGAATGTCCCATCGAACGGCCGGGGCCGAAGTTGGTATAGGTGAGCCCCTTGGGAGCGAGCCCTTCCATCAGGGTGCGGACCACCGAGTCGCTGCCCGGATCCCAGCCGGCGGAAATGACGCTCACGGCTCCGTGCTCCCTGGCGACGGGGGCGAGGGTGCTGCGCAGGTCGAGGATTTTCGTATGGATGTCGAAACTGTCCACGGTGCTGATGCCGAGGGCCAGATATTTCAGCGCGTTTTCCTCCACTTTGCGGGACGGGGTGGCGAGGATGGCCACATCCACCTTGCCCAGTTCCCGGATGTCGGAAACGACTTTGTACTTCTGCAATTCAGGAAATCCTTCAGCGTTGGCGTTGCGGCGGACGATACCCGCACATTCCATGTCTTCGGCAGCCTCCAGGGCTTCCAGGGCGAAACGGCCCACATTGCCATAACCGACGATGGCGACTTTGATTTTCTCCATATGTTTATTCTTAAAAACTTCTAACATACGGGACGCAAAAGTAAAAAAAAACTCGTATTTTTGCAAAAGAAAATGACGAAGCATAAACATCAGGAAAGTGTCAGATCCTCAGTAATTTACTGAAAAGGACCTGCTGATTTTGAAGTAGGTCCTTTTTGGTAAAATATTGAAATATAATTACTTGAGTGTAAATTGTAAAAAGAGAATCCTATGAAGAAAATCGCATTGATTGTCGCCCTGGATACCGAACGGGATTTGTTGCTGGGCGTACTGGAGGGAATGCAGGAGGAAAAGTCTGACCTGGGAAAGAGTTTCTACCGGGGACGGGTCGGACATCTGGAAGTCATTGTGGTGCAGAGCGGAATCGGCAAGGTCAATGCCGCCATCAGCGCCAGTGAGTTGATTTCCCGTTATCATCCCGATGCCGTGATTAATTCAGGCGTGGCAGGGGGAGTCGGCAAGCGCCTCAATCCCCTGGATGTCGTTGCGGCGCAAAAATGTGCCTACCATGATGTCTGGTGCATGCCGCCCAATGCGTACGGCCAGGTGCAGGGCTGTCCGCTCTACTATGCCGCAAACTCCATGCTGCTGGAGCAGGCCCTTCGTCTCGGAGCCGTTCCTGTGACGCTCTGTACCGGTGATATTTTTGTGGAGAAAGAGACCGTGCCGCCCATTCTCGCACACTTCCCGGATTGTGAAGTAGTGGATATGGAAAGCGCCGCCATCGCGCAGGTCTGCCACATCAAGAAGGTGCCGTTCCTGTCCCTGCGCGTCATCAGCGACAGCGCCGACAGCGAAAACAATCTCGGACAATACATCAATTTCTGGGACGAAGCCCCCAAAGCCACCTTCCGCGTCGTCCGCGGCCTGCTCGCCGTATTGGAGTAGTAATCCCGGCCGGCTAATATTCGACACCGGCAAGGAAGAGGGCGTTGCCGGGGACGGACTGGCCGGCGCGGCAGCGGTCTTTGGAGTCGAGGATGGCGGGGATGTCTTCGGGGGAGAGGCGGCCGCGTCCGACTTCGACCATCGTGCCGACGATGGCACGGACCATATTCCGCAGGAACCGGTCTGCACTGATTCGAAATACGATGTACCGGTTTGGCTCGGAACCGGGGCCGGCGTTCGGCGAAGCGGCGCCAGCCAGGTGGGGAGTAGCCCCCGGCTCGGCAACAGGCCCGCAACCAGCTCCACCGCCGCAACTCATCTCCCACAGGGTGGGGGTGTACCCTTCCCAGCGGGCCTCGGATACCGTACAGAGGGCGGTCCTGCTGTCGGCACCCTTTTTCTCGAAACAACTGAAGTCGTGTGTGCCAAGCAAATAGCGGCAGGCCTCGTTCATCTTCTCCACATCAAGCCCGAATTTGCAGTGCCAGGAGTAGCGCATGACGAAAGGGTCTTTGCGGAAATGAATGAAATAAAGGTAGGTGCGCCGGCCGGCATCGAAACGGGCGTGAAAGTCGTCCGCCACCGGTGCAAGGGCCGATACGGCGATTCCCGTGGGTAAAATGGCATTTAATTTGTATAGAAAATCTTTGCTTTCATACTGTATAGGACCCGCACAGTCGAAGTGAGCCACATAGTTGAGCGCATTGACATCTGTGTCGGTCCGTCCGGCTCCGGTAACGGCAATCTCGCGGCCCAGCAAGGTGGTGAGCGCTTGTTGAAGGGCTTCCTGTACGGACGGCTCGGACGGTTGGATCTGCCAGCCGCAAAAGCCGGTCCCGTCATAGGAGAGGGTGAGAGCGTAGCGCATATACAATTAACGAAAACAATTTATTATCTTTGCGTCCGCAAAATTAGCAAAAAACCACAAAATTCATTCGAATGGACAGTATCAACATCAAAGAATTGAACGACCGGATCAGTGAAGAGAGCAAGTTCGTGGACATGCTGACCCTGGAAATGGGGAAGGTCATCGTCGGCCAGAAGGGGCTTGTCGAGAGTCTGCTCATCGCCCTCCTTTCCGACGGACACATCCTGCTCGAGGGCGTACCGGGACTGGCCAAAACTTTGGCGATCAATACCCTGGCAAAGGCCGTCAATGCGCAATTCAGCCGCATCCAGTTTACTCCGGACCTGTTGCCGGCCGATGTCGTGGGTACGCTCATCTATTCCCAGAAAAATGAGCAGTTCAACATCAAGAAAGGGCCTATATTCGCCAACTTCATCCTGGCGGACGAGATCAACCGTTCCCCGGCCAAAGTGCAGTCCGCCCTGCTGGAAGCGATGCAGGAGAGGCAGGTGACCATCGGAGACCAGACTTTCCCGCTCCCCAAACCTTTTCTGGTGATGGCGACCCAGAACCCCATCGAACAGGAAGGTACCTATCCGCTGCCCGAGGCCCAGGTGGACCGTTTCATGCTCAAATGCGTGGTAGATTATCCCAAGAAGGAAGAAGAAAAACTCATCGTCCGGATGAACAATTCGACCGAAGCCTTCCCCACCCCCAGCCCCGTCGTCACGCCCGAAGATATCGTCCGTGCCCGTGACATCGTCCGTCAGGTCTATATGGATGAGAAGATCGAGCGTTATATCGTCGATATGGTTTTTGCCACCCGTACACCTTCGGACTACAAACTCGACAAACTCAAGGACATGATCAGTTACGGCGCCTCCCCGCGTGCCAGCATCGCGCTCAGCCGCTGCGCCAAAGCCTATGCGTTCATCAAGCGCAGGGGCTATGTCATCCCCGAGGATGTGCGTGCCGTCTGCCCCCAGGTCCTGCGCCACCGCGTCGGCCTTTCCTACGAAGCGCAGGCCGAGAACATCCGTCCGGACGATGTCGTCGCCGAAATCATCAACGCCGTAGAAGTTCCTTAGCAGAAGATGGCCAGAGAGGAAGATAAGACCCGGGAACTCCTGAAGAAGGTCCGCAAGATCGAAATCAAGACACGCGGCCTCTCCCACCAGATCTTTGCAGGGGAGTACCATTCCGCGTTCAAAGGCCGCGGTATGGCTTTCA
>CAMNQO010000109.1 GCA_946549475.1 uncultured Bacteroidales bacterium | reverse complement strand
ACCGTCCGCACCAACAACGACAACGGCGGCATTCCCGTCGCCAAGTGGACCAACGCCCGTACCGGCCTGTACAAGACCGTCGTCACCGGCCTGCACTGCGGTATCAATATCCGCCTGATGCGCTACTCCGACGTGTTGCTCCGCTATGCCGAATGCGTCAACGAGACAGAAGGCCCCGCCAGTGCGATACCTTATATCAATAAGGTGCGCAACCGCGTCGCCCTCGCCGACCTGGATGCAGCCAGATTCGATACCGCCGACAAACTCTTCGAGCAGATTGCCAATGTCGAGCGTCCGAAGGAATTCGGCTGCGAGAACGGCCGCGGCATCGACCTCATCCGCTGGGGATTCTTCTATGACACCGAACGTCTGCAGCAGATTGCCGCACACAGCCGCTATGTCCTGGAAGAGTACAACAAGGAATCCCCGAAGGTCATCACGACGGCCAACCTCAACGCCAAAGGCGGCGCCGCCCCCGCTGCAACGGACGACTCCTACACATCCTACTATGCAGCCGGGCACGAGTATTTCCCGATTTTCATCGGAGTCCGCAACGAGAACCCCAACATCAAGGGGAATTCCGCCAACGACAACATCGACAACTCGGTCTGGTTCAAAGCCAACGGCTGGACCATCCGTCCCGTCACCAGTTTGAACTAAATGTTTAAAGACAAAGATTATGCGTATTACCAAATACATTATTCCCGCCCTCGGCGCCACGCTCCTGCTGGCGGCCTCCTGTCAGAAAGACGAAGGAGTGGGCATCATGACCAAAGCGGACGGCACCACGTCTTTCAACGAGTACGGCATTCCCACGGATGATGACGACTACGGCAGCATCTCTTCGTGGAACAACCACATGTACTGGAACCTGGCCAACGTACACGATCCGTCCATCGCCTGGTATAACGGCTACTACTATATGTTCGGCACGGACGCCTCCTACGGCAACGAGCATGAAAAGGCTTCCGTCGGCAAACATTTCCAGGGCAAACGCTCGAGGGACCTGGTCAGTTGGACCCACATCTATGGTCCGATGAACGAGGCTCCCGCCTGGGTGACCGACTCGCTCAACTCCATCCGCTCAAGGATGAATCTGGACCCCATCGAGACACCCAACTACGGATACTGGGCTCCTGTCATCCGTGTGGTGGATGTGAACGGTGTGCCCACGATGCGTATGTACTACAGCATCATCGTGGACAACTACATCAAGACCGGCAAGGCTTCCACCGAAGCTAATTTCGACGGCAGTTGGACGGAACGCGCCTTCATCGGCGTGTGCGAGAGCACGGACCCTTCCGACTCCTGGGTGGACAAGGGCTTCGTCGTCTGCTCCTCCTCCGACAAGGCCCGCGACAGTTACGGCCGTGCCAATTGGAACGGAGACTACGGCAGCGCCTACTTCCGCTTCAATGCCATCGACCCCACCTACATCGTGGACAAGGACGGCAAGCACTGGCTGATCTACGGTTCCTGGCACAGCGGCTTCGCCCAACTGGAAATCAATCCCGCCACCGGTCTGCCCGTCAATGCCTATAACGAAAACGGAAAGTTCAAAGGTCTGGGCGACCCCTGGGGCAACAACCCCAACTACGGCACGCGCATCGCCACCCGCGTCGCCAGCGGCTCCTGGGCCAGATGGCAGGGCAGCGAGGCTCCGGAAATCGTCTATAAGGACGGCTGGTACTACCTCTTTATGGCCTATGACGGTCTGGATATCCCCTACAACACCCGTGTCTGTCGCAGCCAGAGCATCAACGGTCCCTTCGTCGATCTCAAAGGTACGGACCTGACCAATGTCGGCGGGGACGCCTACCCCATCGTCACCCATCCCTACAAATTCTCCAAGGGGTACGGCTGGGTCGGCATCTCCCACTGCTGCGTCTTCCAGCAGGAAGGCAGCGGAGACTGGTTCTACTGCTCGCAGGGCCGCCTGCCCGTCGGTGTGAACGGCAACGCTTCCTCCAACGCGCTGATGACCGGTCACGTACGCCGCATCGTCTGGGCGCCCGCCACGGCCGACACCCCGGACGACCTCTGGCCGATTTCCCTTCCCGAGCGCTATGCCGGTCTTTCCAAGAAAGCGGTCAGCGAGTCCGAGATTGCCGGTACCTGGGAGCACATCCACCTGTACTACACCCGTCCCGACTCAAGCCTCCCTGCGACCGACCTGCAGAACGCCCAGATGCGGACTTCCAAGGAATGGGAGTTCAAGGCTGACAAGACCTTCACCGGTTACAACAAGGCCGGCGCCGCCATCAGCGGTACCTGGTCCTTCGATGCCGGGAAGCAGTTCCTGACCATTACGCCCGCCGGCGGCACCGCCGTCATCGTCGTCGTGGCCCACGAAGCCGACTGGGAAGCCAGCCCGCGTGTCGAGACCATCGTCTTCGCCGGTATCGACAAAGCCAACGACGCCACCCTCTGGGGCAAGAAAGTCCAGTAACCTTCTTATCCGGGAACAACCGAAATGAAAAAGCAACTGTCATACGCATTCATCGCCCTTGCAGCCCTTCTCTGCGGTTGTTCCAAGGAAAACATCCAGGATGAATCCTTTGCCGCCGAATCCGGTTCCAAGCAGGAAACGGGCGGCGGCAAAGTGAGCATCCAAGCAATCATCGAGTCCGGTGCCAAGAGCGCCCTCACGGACGAAAACAACTTTGCCTGGAAAGACGGAGAGACCATTTCGGTCGGTACGGACAAGGGCAAATTCGAGACCTTCACCTGCGAGGATGCAGCCGAGGGGCTTTTCTCCAAGACTTTCAGCGGGACCGTTCCGAGCCTGCTCGTGGCCGTTTCGCCTGCCCAGAACGGGACTTTCACCGCGACGAACTCCTTTCAACTCACCCTGCCCTCCGCCTATACCTATACCGTCGGAGTCACCAACAACCTGATGGTCGGTACGCCGGACGGCAGCAGCAACACCAAATTTTACTTCCGGCACGCCGCCGCCCTGCTGAAAATCACCTACGGGAACGTTCCGGCCGGCACCCAGGCCCTCCGCCTGAGTCTCAGCAATGCCGGAAACATCCATCTGACCGGTACGGTCACGGTCGGCGGGACTTCCGCCGGCGACATCCAGATCAGCAATACGCGGGCCGGACTCAGCGGAGATGCCGTCACCGTCCGCCTGTCCTCGCCCACCGTCGTCGAGCAGGATCTGGTTTTCTACATCCCCGTCCCGACCGGCGACTATCCCGCCAAGTGCCTCTCCACCTGTCTGCTCGACGGCCAGTCCGCCGTAATAGCCAACTCGGAGAAAATCCTCGCGGACGCCCTTACCCTCAGGCGCGGCGACATCTATGATATGCCGAAAATCTCCCTGGAGTCCGGCTTCACGCCCTACACCGTCGGGTCGGCGAACAACACGGATGACTTCGGCGCCTCCCGCTCCGAAGCCTACGCGATTCCGAAAGGAAAAATCCTCACCCTGGAATTCTACAACTACAGCGCCGC
This sequence comes from uncultured Bacteroidales bacterium, assembly GCA_946549475.1. GTDB lineage: Bacteria > Bacteroidota > Bacteroidia > Bacteroidales > UBA932 > Cryptobacteroides. Next base: position 2,452 of record CAMNQO010000109.1, on the reverse strand, counting down.
CACGCAGAACTGGTACAACTGGGTACTCGTACTGGGCAACAAGGCCTACGGGGCGGACGGATATACCGAATATCTCGCCTTCCGTGCCGACGCCTGGGGCTGGACCCCCACGGCGACATTCGACACGGACCAGAGCCTGAGAAACAACCTGACGATGGACTGGACCGACTGGGCGCTTTTCCGGCAGAAAATGAACGGCGCCTATGTCACGATGAGCATTGAAAACCGCTCCGGCGTCGCCTGTATCAAAGCCTCGTCGCTGGCCGCCGACAAGAGCGTGACTTTTACCGAAACCTACAAGTTCAGCATCGGAGCCGGCAAGGATATCGTCGCCCACCTGACGACGGAACACGGGCACCTCGACATCCGCAAGTGCCGGTACGACGATGCGGAAGAGACGGAAGAAGACGACAGCGCCTTCATCCCGACCTACAGCGACGACTACCGGAGCATCATGGGCTGGAACGACCGTGCCCGGTGGAATCTCGCCAACGTCCACGACCCTTCCGTCGCCTGGTATAAAGGCTACTATTATATGTATGCGACCGACGCCTCCTACGGCAACCAGCACCTGCAAGCCTCGACCGGCAAACATTTCCAAGGCCGGCGTTCCTCCGACCTGGTCAACTGGAGCCACCTCCCGGGTCCGATGAACGATGCGCCGTCCTGGGCGAAGGATTCCCTCAACGCCATCCGGGGCCGGATGGGACTGGGCAGCGTCTCGCCCGAATGGGGTTACTGGGCCCCGGTCATCCGCACGGTGACCGTCGGCGGCGTGGAGAAACTGCGGATGTACTACAGCCTTGTCGCCCTCGGCGGACTCTCCGGCGGCACCTTCGGCAACGAACTGTCCTTCATCGGAATGTGCGAGAGCACCGACCCTTCCAATCCCTCCTCCTGGGTGGACAAGGGATATGTCGTCAGTTCCTCCTCCGACAAGGGGCGCACGGAGTCTTACGGCAGCAGTTTCGAGAACGCCTACTTCCGTTTCAACGCCATCGACCCCACCTATCTGGTGGATGACGACGGAAAACACTGGCTCATCTACGGCTCGTGGCACAGCTGCTTCGCCATCCTGGAGATAGACCCGGCGAGCGGCAAGCCCAAGAACGCCTACAGCGGCAGTACCTACAAAGGCCTGGGCAATCCCTGGGGCAACAACCCCAAATTCGGCACCCGCGTCGTCACGCGCGTACCGAGCGGCTCCTGGGCCCGCTGGCAGGGCAGCGAAGCCCCTGAAATCATCAAGAAAGACGGATATTATTATCTGTTTATGGCCTACGACGAACTGTCCGTGGCCTACAACACCCGCGTCTGCCGCAGCACCTCCGTCGGCGGACCGTATTATGACATCGAAGGCACGAACATCACCAGCGGCGGCGACGCCTATCCCGTCGTGACCCACCCTTACCAGTTCTCGCAGGGCTACGGCTGGGTCGGATGCTCCCATTGCAGCATCTTCCGGCAGGAAGGCACCGAAGACTGGTTCTACTGCTCGCAGGGACGCCTGCCGGCCTGGATAGACAACGCCCTGATGATGGGACAGGTCCGCCGCATCGTCTGGTGTCCCTCCTCTCCCAATAACCTGGGCGACCTCTGGCCCCTCGCCCTCCCCGAGCGGTACGCGGGATTGACCAACGGCAAGGTGAAAGCCTCCGAGATTCCCGGCACCTGGGAACACATCAACCTGGGCTACTCTCAAGGCAATATGCAAGGGTCGGCCAGCCTTACCCTGTCAAGCAACGGCACGATGAGCGGAGCGATGCAGGGAACCTGGAGTTACGATGCCGACAAGCAGTATCTGACCCTCCGTCCCAGCAGCGGCATTCCCGTCGTGGTCGTGGTAGCCCGGGAAGCCGACTGGGAAGCCAGCCCCCGCGTCAAGACCCTCGTCTATGCCGGTACGGCCAAAGGACTCAAAGCCACTTATTGGGGCAAGAAAAAATAGATGATAAACAAAATGACTGATATGAAAAAAATTTTACTCTTCTTTTTGGCTGCAACGGCCTTGCAGGTGTCCGCCCGGGCACAGATGATCATCAGCATCCACGACGGCGCACAAGACCAGCCCCGTATTCCCGCCGAAATCTATGGCCAGTTCTCCGAACACCTGGGCCGCTGTATCTATGAGGGTATCTGGGTCGGTCCCGACTCGTCCATTCCCAATAAGGACGGCTACCGCAGCGATGTGGTCAAGGCCCTGAAAGACCTTCAGATACCCGTCCTGCGCTGGCCCGGCGGCTGCTTCGCCGACGAATACCACTGGATGGACGGCATCGGCCCCAAAGAAAACCGTCCCAAACTGGTCAACAATAACTGGGGCAGCACCATCGAAGACAACTCCTTCGGTACGCATGAGTTCCTGAACCTCTGCGAAATGCTCGGGACCCAGCCGTATATCAGCGGCAATGTCGGCTCCGGCACCCCCGAAGAACTGGCCAAATGGGTGGAA
>CAMNQO010000108.1 GCA_946549475.1 uncultured Bacteroidales bacterium | reverse complement strand
TGCGCAGAAAAGTCATCAGTGCGCTCTCCTGAATGACCAGGCTGATTTTGCGGCGCTGGTGCCCGAAGCGGGCCAGACGGTCCCGCAGACCCGTCCCTCTCACCTGCGCATTGTCCGAAAGAATATCCCGGACCACCTGATTTTCCCAGGCCTCCGCCCTTTCAAAAGGGGGCAGCGTCTGCTCGGAGAGGCCGAAAAGATGGACGCTCAAGCCCATGACGGCCCGATAGAACGGCTCGCAGCCGCTCTTCTTGACCAAGGCGGTCAGGACGGACCAGTCCACCCGGGAGGCATCCCTTTTCAAGAACAGCACCCAGTCCGCCAACTGGCGGAAATTGATGCCGGCACCCATATAATGCTGGGCGAGATGACGGAACAAAAAGACGGAGTTGAAGGTGGGCGAGGGCAAAAACAAGGCTCCCCTGTCCACTTGCACCGGCTCTGTCTTTTCTCTCCCGAGACGCTCCAGCGCATCGTGGAAGAGACGGTTGGTCGGGTGACTTTTCAGATTCAGGAACTCATAATGATTCTCCACCATGATGCCGTTGATACTGAAAACCGTATGGTGTTCCTTATCCTTCTCTACCTGTATGCCCAATTTTTCTTCGAGCAGCCGGTCTCCTTTTTCGAGTTCCCCGAACAGCCAGATATCAATATCACCCAAAGGGCGGTGATTGGGGACCGGATAGAGCGGACACAGGCCGAAACCCTTGAGCAGCATCATTTCCAGCCCATAATGATGATAAAAGGCGGCAAGGAAAGAAAGCGTCTTTTCCTGCGCGGCATAAGCCACCTCCGCCCCGAGACAGGTACCGAACCAGTCGTAGTTGAGATCTTCATCCATCCGGTAGGAGCCTTGGGCAAAGACTTTCTGCAATCCGTCATACAAGACGGAAGGAAAGCCTTGTTCCACTCCGAGTTGGAAGACCTCCCGCAGGCATTGGTTTTTCCGTTCCTCATCCCCCTCCATCAGTTCGCGCAAGCCCTGTGGAACATCGTCGCTCAGCCCGAGGCCCAGCAACATCAAGTGTGTGAAAAGAGACAATCTGTCCATACTTATTTGGGGGCTATGCGGTAAAGGAAGGCGGCTATGATAGCGTACAGGACATTGGGGAGCCAGATGGCGATGTAGGCCGGAAGCACTCCGGTATAGACGAACATCTGGCTGAAACGCATGAAGAGGATATACGAAAAACTCAGGGCGATACCGATGGCGATGTTCCAGCCGATGCCGCCCCGCCTTTTCTTGGAAGAAAGGGCGACGCCGATGATGGTCAGGATAAAGGCCGAAAACGGAAGCGAAAGACGGTTGTGTTGCTCGATCTCGGCATACATCACATTCGAGTCGCCGCGCAGGCGCTGGGTACGGATGAGTTCCCGCAGGCGTTTCTGGGACAAGCGCTCCACGGTCTCCTTGTTCATGTAGAAATCGCCCAGCGTCAGGTTGATGACCGTGTCCAGTTGTTTTCCGCTGCGAATCCGGTCGTCGGTATCGTCCAGATAGTCACGGATGAAATATTTGTTGAGGCGCCACCCGCTGAAGGTCGAATCCCAGACGGCGGTCTCCGCCGAAAGTTTGGACACCAGACGGTTGTCCTGAATCCGCTCCAGGGTAAATTTATAGGCCGTATTGTTCCATGTGCTGAAGGACTCGACAAAGACAAACTCGCCCGGGGAAATCTGATAATGCACATTGTGGCTGGCCAGATTGGCCTGCTGCTTGACATATTTGTTCTCAAAGGCCAGCCGGGTCTCATTGGCCTGCGGGATGATGAAGAGGTTGAGCCCGAGCGACATCAGAGCGATGATGGCGGCCGACAGGATATAAGGAACCATCATCCGGTGGAAACTGATGCCGCAGGAGAGAATCGCCACGATCTCCGAATTCTGGGCCATCTTCGAGGTAAAGAAAATCACCGTGATGAATACGAACAGCGGACTGAACATATTCATGAAATACGGGATGAAATTGAGGTAATAGTCCACCAGGATGGCCTTGAGCGGGGCTTCATGCGCGACAAAATTGTCAATCTTCTCACTGACATCGAAGATGATGACGATCCCGATGATGAGGATCAGCGCCACGAAGAAGGTCAGGATAAACCTTCTCATGATGTACCAGTCCAGTCTCTTCAGGGGGAAATTCATACGCGCTGCGACAATTGGGGTACGATCCGGTCTTTCCACTGGCGGAAATCACCCTGCCGGATGTGTTCGCGTGCCTGACGCACCAAGTCCAGGTAGAAGGCCAGGTTGTGCTCGCTCGCGAGTTGGGCGGCAAACATCTCCCCGGCGATGAAAAGGTGGTGGAGATAGGCACGGGTGTAGCAATGGTCCACGAAGGAAGCCCCCTTGGGGTCGATCTCCGTGAAATCCTGCGCCCATCTGGCATTGCGCATGTTCATCACCCCGTCCCAGGTGAAAAGCATGCCGTTGCGGCCGTTGCGCGTAGGCATCACGCAGTCGAACATGTCCACGCCGCGGGCGATGCCCTCCAGGATGTTCGCCGGCGTCCCCACGCCCATCAGATAACGCGGTTTGTCCTTCGGAATCAGGGGGCAGACCACCTCCAGCATCTCATACATTTTTTCTGTGGGCTCCCCTACCGCCAGGCCGCCGATGGCATAGCCTTCCCGGTCAAGCGCGACGGCATGCTCGGCAGAGGCTGTCCGCAAATCGGGATAGACGCAGCCCTGGATGATCGGGAAAAAGGCCTGGGAATATCCGTACAGCGGCTCGGTCGCATCGAAACGGCGGACGCAGCGCTCCAGCCAGCCTTGCGTAAGTTTCAAGGATTTGGCGGCATAGGCATAATCGGCGTCACCCGGACAACATTCGTCCAAAGCCATCACGATGTCGGCTCCGATGATACGCTGGGTATCGACATTGTTTTCCGGCGTAAAGATATGTCTGGAACCGTCGATGTGCGAACGGAAGACGCAGCCTTCTTCGGTGAGTTTGCGGATGGGAGACAAGGAAAAGACCTGGAAACCGCCGCTGTCGGTCAGGATGGGCCTGCCCCAATTTTCAAAACGGTGCAGACCGCCGGCCTTGCGCAAGGTATCAAGCCCCGGACGCAAATACAGGTGGTAGGTGTTGCCCAGGATAATCTCCGCCCCGATATCATCTTTGAGGTCACGGTGATATACGCCCTTGACGGAGCCGACCGTCCCGACCGGCATGAAGATGGGCGTATGTATCTCCCCATGATCCGTGGAAATGACCCCGCAGCGGGCAGAAGAAGCCGCATCCGTATCTGTTACCCGAAAATTCATCCTGCAAATATAATAATTCTCGTCGTATTCAGCAAGGGAGCAAGGAGGTGGCCAAAATGTTTTTTGGTCACCTCCTGCGATTATGACTCTTCCGGGGGAAATCAGTTCATCTGACCGGTAAGGGGTTCGTGGATGACATCGATCTGGGAGGCCATCACTTCACTGTCATAGTGGTCGGCACCGTCGCTGCCCGTCCATTTGCGGTAAGTCATACGCCCGACGACATAGAGTTTGGCGCCTTTTTCGATGACGGACAAGTCGGTAATCTTGTTACCCTCCCAGGCAACGACGCTGTGCCAGTCGGTATCGATGACGGGAGAGCCGTCCTTTTTGGTGTAAGCGCGTGAGGTTGCCAATGAGAAATTGGCCACTTTGCGTTCTCCAGACGATCCGTTACGGACCATACCGACCACGCCGCGCAATTCAATTCGATTGAGTTGTTCCATTGTTCTTGATATTGGTAAAACATTCATCCGGCCATTTCCTGCAGGGTTCAAGCCGATGCAAAGGAAACGGGTTTTCCCTTACGCGTCAATCGCAATTTCACAAAACGGAAAAAGTATTTCTTTTTTCAGTCATTCCGGCATTTTTTCCGCAAAAGGCAAAAAAACGGAAAAAGCGACAAAATGTACGGATTCAGAAAAAGAAATCTTTACTTTCCGGGATTTTTCAGACAGATGCGCCATCTTTGTCCATTATGGAAGAAGAACCGGCAAAACACTGTCTCGAATGTGGAGACGAGATTGCCTACGGCAAGCGCAGCGACAGCAAATTTTGCTGCGAACACTGCCGTCAGCGCTGGCACAACCGCAACCGCAACGGCATGTATCGTCTCAAAGAGCGCTACGACCGCATCTTGGAAAAGAACTACCAAATCTTGCTGGGCTTGTTCGAGTCGCAGGTCCGCAGCATAGAGCGCTCCCGCATCATGGCGATGGGATTCCGGCCGGAATTTGCGACCACGGCCGTACACTCCCGCAGTTCCATGCTGATGACCTGCTACGACATCACTTACAGGATGAGCGAGCAAAAAATCTTCTTCATCGAGAAGAGAGGCACCCGAAGTGAGCCCCGCCAGGAGAAAAATGCCGCTTGGGATTTTTAGCGAAAATCCTTACATTTGTCCTTTGGTAACAGATTTTCCACATCGCATTTCATCTATGGACACCCTCCTTGACCGATTCTTGCGCTATGTCGCCCTTGACACGCAATCCGACGAACACAGTGAAACTTCCCCCAGCACCGCCCGGCAACTTGTCCTGCTGGGACTGCTGCGGGATGAATTGCGGGCGATGGGAGTGGAAGCCACCCTGAACGAATCGGGTTATGTGATGGCCCGCATCCCGTCCAACTGTCCGGACAGAGACATTCCGGCCATCGGCTTCATCGCCCATGCCGATACCTCTCCGGATGCTTCCGGAAAGGATGTCAGGCCCCAGATCATCAAAAACTATGACGGAAGCAACATTGCGCTGAAGGGGGTTCCGGGACTCTTTCTCCGCCCGGCGGAATTTCCCGAACTGCGCCGCTACATCGGGCAGACGCTCATCACCACGGACGGCACGACCCTGCTCGGCGCCGATGACAAAGCCGGGGTCGCCGAGATCATGTACGCCGTGGATTACCTCGTCAGCCATCCCGGATTCCGGCACGGCGAGGTGTGCATCGGTTTCACGCCCGACGAAGAAATCGGACGCGGGGCAGACCGTTTCGATGTGGAAAGATTCGGCGCGAAATATGCCTACACGATGGACGGCGGAGAAGCCGGCGAACTGGAGTTTGAGAATTTCAATGCCGCAGCCGCCACGGTCCGCATCCGGGGATTGAATGTGCATCCAGGCTATGCCAAGGGCAAGATGAAAAACGCCATCCGCATCCTGGAAGAGTTTGACGCGCTCTTACCGCCGCAGGAAAAGCCCGAATACACGGAAGGCTACGAGGGTTTTTATCACATCGTAGCCTTTGAAGGCAGTGTCGAGCAGGCCGGCGCCACCTACATTCTGCGCGACCACTCGCTGGAGAAATACGAACAGAAAAAGGCGTTGATCCGCTCCTGCGTGGAGACCATCAACGCCCGGTATGGAGAAGGCACGGCCAGCGTAGAGATACGCCATCAGTATTACAATATGCGCTCACAAGTGGAGCCGCATTATTTCATCATTGAAAAAGCCGTCAAAGCGATGGAAATGGAAGGCATCACGCCCAAGATCCAGCCCATCCGCGGCGGGACGGACGGCGCCCGGCTCTCCTTCATGGGACTGCCCTGCCCCAATCTCTTCGCCGGCGGCCTCAACTTTCACAGCCGGATGGAATTCGTCCCCCTCGAGAGCATGGAAAAGGCCGCCAAAGTCATCCTCAACCTCATCAGTCTGTTTGCGGAATAACAGCCGCCTTGATGACTTCCACGATATAACGGACATCCTCTTCCGAAACGCACGGGCCGCTGGGCAGGCAAAGGCCCTGTTTGAAGAAGGCCTCGCTGACGGATGCCTCCTGCATGCCATTCAATGCAAAAGGACGCAGATATGCCGCCGCATCCTTATACACCGGCTGCCGGTGCATCGGTTTCCATAAGGGCCTTGACTCGACATGGGCCGCATCCAGTGCCATACGCAACGCCTCGACATTGTCATCGGGCTGACAGTCGGTCCGCAACGCAGCGGCGGCATGCACGACGCCGGCGGCTCCTCCG
>CAMNQO010000107.1 GCA_946549475.1 uncultured Bacteroidales bacterium | reverse complement strand
GGTCTTTGAACGCTACGGGAAGCCTGATGAACGCTTATTCACAGAATCCCGGCGACATCGACGCCCCGATGATTGCGGGCTGGTCGGATGTGACGCGCGGGGTGGCCGGGCTGTCCGTGGACAACGATTACGGCTGGACCTCCGGTTCCATTTCCCTTTCCTACAGCGGCGGAAAGCACGTCGTCGATGACGGCTACAAGGCCGGCGGGACGCCGCGTCCCTACCAGTTCAACGGTACGGATTACCTCGCGGCGGCCGACCTGTGGCAGTCTTTCCGGCTTTTCAAGGGCAATCACCTGACCGCCGGTTTCTCCGCCCAGTTCTACGGGGGCAATGCCTACCGCAATCCGGTCACGGAAATCTATGCCGACCATGTCAATATGCACGACTTGGGACTCTATGTGGTGGATCAATACCGTTTCGGCCGCTTTATGGCCAATCTGGGCGTGCGGATGGATGTACACAGCCGTTACGGCCTCATCGTCCTGCCGCAGGCCGGCCTGAGCTGGCAGCCTTTCGACGCGACGACTTTCAAGATTTCGGCGGGCCGGGGATTCCGGGCGCCCAATATGCGCGAACTCTATATGTATGCCGTCGCCAACGAGGACCTGCTGCCGGAGGATGCGTGGAGTTATGATTTTACCTATGTGCAGAAAGCGCTCGACGGCCGTCTGAATGCGGAACTCAGCGTGTACTACACCAAGGGCGGCAATATCATCGAAGTGACGACGGTGGACGGGAAACGGCAGAACCGCAATGCCGGCGCGTTCCGCAATGCCGGTGTCGAACTGGCGGCTTCCTGGCAGATTTTGTCCGGCCTGTCTGTCAACACCAACTACAGTTGGACTTATATGGCCAAGACGCTGGTCGGCGTGCCGGAGCACAAGTTCCATCTCGGCGCTTCCTACAAGGTCTGGCAACTGCATTTCCAGGCAGGCGCCACCCTCGTCGGGAACCTGTGGCTCGCCACGGGCGCCGCTCCGGTCAAGGAGACCTATGTCGATGTGAACGCCCGCATCGCCTGGCGGCCGCTGGACTGGCTGGAGGTCTTCGTCCGCGGCGACAACCTCGCGCACCAGCGTTACCGCACGATGCTCGGCTTCCCCATTCCCGGCATCACCGGCTTCGGCGGCCTCCGCTTCACCCTCGGCAATTAAGCCAACGGTTATTTGACTAACCATTATTTGCAATATTTTGGTTATTCAAGTAACCTTTTGTATATTTGCCCCCAAACAATCTTGCAATGGAAACACTGTATAAAAAACATCGTGCGCTCATATCACAAGTCGGCACCGACATTGTCCGAGACTCGATGAATACGATCAAATGGGAAAAACAATTGGTTGCAATTCGCGGTTCGCGGGGGGTTGGAAAAACAACGCTTATGCGCCAATACATAAAACTGAATTACGGTGTACAGGCAGGTGTCGCCTTATACTGTGTAATGGACAGTATGTATTTTACGGAACATTCACTTCTGGAACTCGCCGAACAATTCCATCTTCGTGGCGGCGAGCATCTCTTCCTGGATGAGGTGCACAAGTACCCCACATGGAGCAAGGAGATAAAAGAAATTCTGGACCTGTACCCCAAAATGAAGATTACATTTACGGGCCCATCCCTGCTCCAGATACTGAATGCGGATGCAGATTTGTCAAGACGAGTGCTGAGCTATGACCTCCTGGGCTTGTCTTTCAGGGAGTACCTCCGCTTTTATCAAGGGATTGCACTGCCTGTTTACACACTTGAAGAAATATTCTCCAATGCGGATTCCATCTGTGACGAGGTCTGCAAGTTGTGTCATCCCCAAGCACTTTTCGAAAAGTATCTGCGGGCCGGATACTATCCTTTCTATGACGGAGATATAGATGATTATTACAACCGTCTGGAGAATGTTGTCAACTTCATCATAGAGCAGGAGATGACCGTTTTCTGCGGGGTCGAACCTGCTTATACAAGAAAACTGAAAGCAATGCTTATGTTCCTTTGCAACAATCTGCCGTATGAAGTGAATATTGCCAAGCTTTCATCTTACCTGGAACTGAACAAGGCTACCGTATTGAGTTACCTGTCCGGAATGAAGAAGGCCGAACTGCTCCACCTGTTGTACTCCAAGAATGATTCCGTGACGAAAATGCAGAAACCGGACAAGATTTATGTGCATAATACAAACATACTGTATGCATTGGCGCGCAAAGAAAATATAGGAACGGTCCGTGAATGCTTTTTCGTGAATCAATTATCGAAGGAACACGAAGTTGAATACGGAAAAAGCACAGGAGACTTCCTTGTTGATGGCAATTATACCATAGAGGTCGGCGGGAAGGACAAAAACTTTGACCAGATTGCCGACATACCGGATTCATATGTTTTTGCTGATGAAATGGAGTTTCCTGTAGGAAAGAAGTTCCCGCTCTGGCTTTGCGGCTTTTTATATTGACCCCCCCCTTCGCTGAATTATAATCTGCGGAATCGCCCAAAAATTTGACGATTCCGCAAATTATAAATACGCTTCACACTTTCAGGAAGGTCTTTTTCCTATAGAGGAAGGCGAGCAGCAGCCAACTGATGGCGAGATAGCCGGCCGCCAGCAGGACGGCGCCCCATTCGGGGGACAGTTTGCCGGCAAGTCCTGCCAGCAGATATTCGTTGGCGCTCTCCAGCGAGACGATTCTCTGGAGAAGATAGATGGTGATGGAATTCAGTCCGATGATTTCAAAACAGTGTGCCCAGCCTTTCCATCCTTTGACATCGATGACCCAGTAAAAGAGGGCGAAAAGCCCTAGGGAATATGCCGCTGCGACCAGGACGAAAGAACTCGACCAGAGGGATTTGTTGATGGGGAAATCCAGGCTCCAGAGCAGGCCGGCGCATAGCATCGCGGCGGCCGCCAGCAGCATCCAGAGGCTCTTGTATCCTCCCGTCAGAGGTTTTCCGAGAAGTCGCGTCTTTTCATCGCGGCGGACAAAGTCACCGGTAAACATTCCCAGCAGGGCGGTCACGATGGCGGGCAGTGTGCTCAGAAGGCCTTCCGGGTCGAAAATGTCCCGGTACAGGCGGCCCGGTACGATTTGCCGGTCCACCCATCCCACGATGTTTCCTTCCATCGAATATACGCCCGCATCCGGATAGTCCGGCGCGGGGACGAAACGAATCAGCAGCCAATAGCCGACAAGCAGGAGGGTCGCAATGAAGGCCCGGGTCACGGTTTTTGTGTTCATCCGAATGGTGGCGGCGATGCCCCAGGCCAGACCGATGCGTCCCAGCACGCTCAGATAGCGGGTGTGGGCAAAATCCAGTTTCAGGATGCCGTTATAGACCCCGCCCAGCACAATCAGCAGGCATACCCGCCGCGCAATCTTGCCGTACTGCGCTTTGCGGCTCAATCCCAATGATTGGGACTTGGCGTAGGAGAACGGAAATGATATGCCTGCGATAAAAAGAAAGAGGGGAAAGATGGTGTCGTGCTGCTGAAAACCGTCCCAGCGGGCGTGTTTCATCTGCAAGGCGAGCCAGGAGTCGCTCCCGTCCGGAAACAAGGCGCAAAGGGCGGATATCAATGCCGCCCCGCCCATAATGAAGAACATATCGAACCCCCGCAGGGCGTCCAGTGAAAGCAGGCGCTTCATCAGAAGGAGAAGTCCGTCTTTTGGACGCCTTCGCCGTAGATGGTCTTGAAATCGTCCCGCATCGAGATGACGTGATAGCCGGCTTCACGCCAGGTCTTGCCCAGGTTGAGGGCTTTTTCCCGGTTGGCGTGGTCGCGGTCTTCGTCATCGGCGATGAGCATAAAGGCGGCGCACTTGTACGAATTGCTGAGACAGAAATTGTGCATCGCCTGGTCGCCTCCGCTGTTGCCGAAGGACAGGACCGGGACTTTCCCGATTTCCTGCGTGATTTGCAGGACCTTGTTCGTCTTGAGGTTCTTGATGATCAGTTCGTCGGTACGGACGATGTCTTCTTCCTTTCCCATCGTGTATTCGACGCCCGGCGTTTCTCCCTGCTTGGAAGATTTGAGCTTGACATCCATCCCGATGACGCGGTTGGGCGCGATGCCGAGCGGCTCGACCAGCGAACGGCAGATGAAGCGGTCGGAACCGGAAACGACATAGAAGGTGAAGCCGTTGTCCTTGAGATATTCGAAAACCTGAAGCATCGGCTGGTAGAAACCCTGTCCGTAGGTCATTCCGGTGAAGCCGTTCGCCTTTTTGGCGGCGTACGCCTTCACGTAGCGGTCAAATTCCGCGAGCGTCATTCCGGCGTACGCCTTGGCGGCGGCATAGGCGTGCTTCATATCGAAACGGTCGGGCAGTTTGGTCCCGTTGCGGACAAAATTGCGGATGTCCTGGGCGGCTTCCCTTACGTCTTCCGGGGCGATGTCCTTGTAGTCGGGGTCGTCCAAGGCGCGGTATTCCAGCAGATTGTATTCAAAATAGGTGGGGTAGAGTTCACCGACGAAGGTGCCGTCCATATCGAAGGTGGCAATCCGGTCTTCCGCTTTGATGAAGTTTGCCGAACTCGGATTGGTGACATCCTCCACATACGCCTCAAGCGCGGTCAGAGCCTCGCAGTTGTTCCACAGGGTAAAATAATTGTGCGGTTTCGGCTGGTCAGGATTGGCCTTTTCGCAGCCAGTGAACACCGCAGCCATAAAGATGGCAATGAGAAGGAAATGCTTTTTCATCTTTTCAAAATCTTGACAAACGTCGGCAAAGGTATCGAAAAATCCCGGAATTTTGTCCTGCATCCGAAGAAAATCGCTAAATTTGAAATGACAAAATATCCTTATCCAGATTATGATAATCAACAGAATACTTCAAGCGATCTTAATCCGTAAGTATGTTCATCAGGTCTGTATTGAACCAGACATACTCCTTTCCCATCCGCTGTTTTGACAAAAGTCCCAGCTCCTCCAGTTCGGACAGATATTTCTTTGCGGTATTGATGCTCTTGATTTTCTCTGAGAGCAGATTCTTAGGACGGATGTACGGCTGCTCAAACAGTTTTGGCGTATCCAGGCGGGAGACCGAATACTTGCTGGACGCTATAATACTTTGCGTCTTGTTCATCAAAGCCGTGATGCGGTTGATTTTGTCAATCGTATACTCGGATGTCTGGGAAACGGCTTCAAGCATATATAACAGCCATTCTTCCCATCTTTGCGTTCCAGTCACATTGCCAAGCGTATAATAATATTCGTCCTTATGCTCAACGATATAAGCACTGAGGTATAAAATCGGCAAATCCAGAAGGCCCTTTTGGATTAGATAGAGAATACACAGAATTCTCCCCGTTCTTCCATTGCCGTCTCTAAAAGGGTGAATAGCCTCAAACTGATAATGCGCCATTCCCATCTTCAGCAGCGGGTCCAACGGGTACTTCTCATCATCGTTAAGGAACTCAACAAGCATTTTTAATTTCTGCTCCACAACGCCTTTCCCGCGAGGAGGCGTGTATACTGTTTCCGCAATGAGAGAGCCCCAGCCACGTTTTTTGATGACGACTTCGGCCTGGTACGGACGAATGCCATCCCGGGTGCGCTTTACTTCCCTGTAAATGTCGATTATTGCTTCTATGGATAGCTTTTTATCGCGCGTAATGTCTTTATAGCCTTTCCAAAGGGCCTCACGGTAGTGTAGAATTTCTTTTGCCGGGCCATCAAGATAATCGTCATCCTGGTAGGAAAGAGAGCGATACAGTTCATCGTCCGTAGTGAAAATGTTCTCAATGGCACTACTGGCCTTGGCTTCCCTTAGCGCAATGGTATTTACAAAAATGGATTGATTGGGCAATGTTGCAGCCAACCCTTTCAAGCAAGCCAGGGATTTTTCTTCAAGTGTCAAAATTGGCAAATTTTTGACAGATGTAAAAATAAATGTCAAAAATCTTGACAAGAATTTATTGGATTTCTGTCCCCGGTAACGAATGATACCGCGTTTTCCGAAAAATGCGTAATTTTGCGGGAAATCGCATCTGTATGGACCATTTCCGCCGCTTGTTTCTCCTTGTCGCAGCGCTCTGCCTTTCGGCGGCACTTTTTGCC
>CAMNQO010000106.1 GCA_946549475.1 uncultured Bacteroidales bacterium | reverse complement strand
ACGGTAAACTGGCTTTTGGCGTCCGGCCGCAGGTAGGGCATCTTGTCCGAGTATTTCCGCAGCCAGGCGAGGACCTGGAGCGTCCGGTGCGAAAGGGCCAGGGGGAGGGGCATATATTCCGCCGTGTCGGTGCAGGCATAGCCGAACATCATCCCCTGGTCGCCGGCACCCTGCTCTTCCTCGCTGGAGCGCACGACCCCCTGATGGATGTCGGGACTCTGTTCGTGGATGGCCGACAGGATGCCGCAGGAATGGGCGTCAAACTGATATTCGGCCTTGTTGTAGCCGATGCGGTCGATGACGCGTCGGACGGTTTTCTGGATGTCCACATAGGCGTCTTCGCTGCTGACTTCTCCGCCGACGACCACCAGACCGGTCGAGCAGAAAGTTTCGCAAGCCACCTTGGCCTGTTCGTCCTGGGAAAGGAATTCATCGAGGATGGCGTCGGAAATCTGGTCCGCCACTTTGTCGGGGTGCCCTTCAGACACACTCTCCGACGTGAAGAGATAGTTCTTTTTCATCATTTTAGCATTTTTTCGAGTGGTTGCAAGCAGAGCAAATCTGTCCACTTCGTATTTTGTAAGGCCGCAAAGTTAGGAAAGCTTTTTCAAAAAATCAACAACACTTACCCGATAGTTACTGTCTTTAATGAGAATTTTTCTTAAATTCGCGGGCTAAATCCTAAACAGTCTCATAATGAAAAGAAGTGTCACCCTTTTCCTCGTACTCCTTGCTGCTTGTCAAATCCTTTCAGCCCAGGTGACGACTTCTTCCTTGACGGGGCAGGTCTATGAGGGGAGCGATGACCATCCTTTGTCCTTCGTGACCGTTTTGCTGACGCACGAGCCGACCGGAACGCAGTATTTCACGCCGACCGGAGAAAGCGGGCATTATACCCTGAGCGGCCTTCGCAGCGGCGGTCCCTACACCCTCATTTTCTCGATGCCTGGCTATACCGAATTGACTTTCAGTAATATCTGGCTGGCTTTGGGCGAGACGACCCGTATAGATGCCCGGCTTTCTCCCGAGGAACTCCCGGCTGCCACCGTTCAGGAAATGGCCGAAAAAATGCGGCTGACGCGGACCGGCTCTTCGGTCAACTACGGCCGCAGACAAATCGAAGAGATGCCGACGGTCTCCCGGAGCATCATCGACTATATCCGCTATTCTCCCTATGCCAATGGAATGAGCATTGCGGGCGGGGACGGCCGAATGACCAATTTTACGGTGGACGGCGCCAATTTCAACAACAATTTCGGCCTGTCCAGCAACCTTCCGGGCGGGGGCAATCCCATCTCCATCGAATCTATCGACGAAATCCAACTGGTCGTTTCCCCCTACGATGTCCGCCAGAGCAATTTCGTGGGAGGCGGCATCAATACCGTCACCAAGTCCGGCTCCAACCTTTTCAAGGGGAGCGCCTATACCTACTTCACCAATCAGGCGATGCGGGGCAACACCATCGCCGGCGTGGACCTGGGAACGCGCAATCCGGAATCCGACTGGATTTTCGGCGCGACCGTCAGCGGCCCGATCGTCAAGGACAAACTCTTCTTTTTCGTCAATTACGAGCAGGAGAACAAGCCAGTGCAGGTCATTTCCTGGCGGGCCCGGCTGGACGGAGAGCAGCCCGGCGGGAACATTTCCCGTACGCTCCTGAGCGATATGCAGCGGGTGAGCGACTTCGTCAAGGAAAAATACGGCTACGACCCGGGGAGCGCGACCGAGTTTCCCGGCGACAATCTCAACCGCAAGGCCCTGGCCCGGCTGGACTGGAACATTTCGCAGCAGCACCGCCTGACCCTTCGCTACAATTATACCTACGACCGGGCCTGGAATGCGCCCAATGACAATTCCTGCGATACGGGTTACCGCCTGTACGGCACCAAGCGCGTCGGCCCCCAGTCCATGGCCTTTTCCGGGAATATGTTTTCCTACAACTGCGAAGTCCATTCCGCCGTCCTGGATTTCGGCAGCCGGATTACGGAGTGGATGTCCAACCAGTTGCTGGCCACTTTCACCTCCAACCGCGAATACCGGGACAGCCGCTCGGAGACCTTTCCCCACGTGGATATTCTGTATGAGGGAAAACTCGAACCCTATATGTCCCTCGGCTACGAACTGTTCTCCGGTTACACGGACCTCCGCAACACCGTGGTCAATGTGAAGGACGACCTCAGTTTCCATTTTGACACCCATCAGATTACGGCCGGTATCTCCTATGAGTACCAGAAGGTTTCCAACCTGTATATGCGCAATCCGATGATGTACTACCGATACAAGTCGGTGGACGATTTCATCGCCTCCGCCCGGCCGGAATCCTTTGCCGTGACCTACGGCTTCGACGGTGTGACGCAGCCCTATGACAACATCGCCTATCACCAAGCCGCCCTTTATGTGCAGGACGAGTGGGATGTCCTGTCCAACCTGCGCCTGAGTTATGGCATCCGCCTGGACGAGATTATCTTCAATCAGGCTGATTTCGAGCGCAACAACGCCGCCTACGCCTATACCTTCCGGGACGGGGTGAAAATCGATACCGGAGTCGGCCCCGGACCTTCCCTGAACATTTCTCCCCGCATCGGCTTCTCCTGGGACGCCCTGCGGGACGGGTCGCTCAAAGTCCGGGGCGGTACGGGAATCTTTCTGGGTCATCTGCCCCTGGTGTATTTTATGAATGTTCCTTCCTACGCCAATCTCAAGAAAAATTCCGTCCAGTTCAAGACGACCTACTCCGGCGGTGCGGAAACCGCGCACGACGCCCGTCTGGACCAGTTCGCGGGGGTGGGGATGACGACCCGCGTGCCGGATGCCGTCGCGCAGTTCAACCTGCCGACGACGCTGAGCCCTTCCGCCCACTACGCCGGCTATATGGTCAACGGCGTGGACCCCAAGTTCCGGCTTCCGCAGAACTGGAAGACGACGCTGGCGGCCGACTGGCGCGTGCCGGTGTCTTTCCCTTTCAGCATTACGGCGGAAGGCATCTTCAACAAGGTGGTCGTCGGAAGTTATGTGGACAATATCAATGTAGATTTCAGCCAGGGCGAGTGGAAACGATTTGCCGGTGCGGGTGCGGACAACCGCCTGATTTATCCGGCGGGCAAGGGACTTCTCAATCCCGGTCCCAGCGTAGCCTATCTCACCAATACCCGGGAGGGCTACGGCATCAACGCGATGCTGAGCGTGGCGATGACACCGGTGAAGCATCTCGACCTGACGGCGGCCTATGCCTTTACGGAATCCCGTGAAATGAGCGGTTTCCCGGGTACGGAACTCTATTCCGCGATGACCAATGTCCCGCAGATCGACGGACCGGCCAAGGCACGGCTTCAGCGCACCCAGTTCGTCATTCCCCACCGGGTGACGGCCAGTGTGAGCTATTTCGTCCCCTGGAAGGTCTTTGACGGAAACGGACTGCATCTGAGCCTCTTCTATACGGCTTATTCGCCCTATGGCTATAGTTACATCTATACCAATGATATGAACGGGGACGGTGTGGCCAACGACCTGATGTACATCCCCAGGGATGACAGCGAGATTGTCTTCGTGGACAAAACCCTCACCTCCGGCGGGCAGGTATATATCCTTTCCGCAGATGAGCAGCGGGCGGCCTTCTGGGCTTTCGTGAATCAGGACGCCTACCTGCGCTCCCATAAGGGACAGTATGCTTCGGCTTTCGAGGCGCGCGCCCCCTGGGTACACCGCTTCGACCTGCGTATCGCGGAGGATTTTTCCTTCCGGGCGGGCAATACCAAGCACAATTTCCAGGTTTCGCTCAATATCCTGAACCTGACCAACCTGCTCAATTCCAAGTGGGGTGTCAACCGGACCAATACCCTTTGCAACGACTCCAAAATCCTGACCTACGAAGGGCAGGACGGAGAGGGGAGGCCGACCTTCTCAATGTACTCCAATGCGGGGCAGATGCCTGCATCTTCCTATGGCTATCAGTATTCCAAGGACCAGTGCTGGAGCATCCAGGTAGGACTGAAATATATCTTTAATTAAACGATATGAAACGATTTTATTTTTTATTGCTTTTTGTGATGATGAGTGCAGCAGCCTGTCAGGAAAAGAATCCTTTTATGGAAGAGTGGGATACCCCCTATGGCATCCCGCCGTTTGAGAAAATTAAAGTGAGCCATTACCTTCCGGCCGTCCGGGAGGGAATCCGGCAGCACAATGCTGAAATCGACGCCATCGTCAGCAATCCCGAAGCCCCGACCTTCGACAATACGGTGGCTGCGCTGGAGTATTCCGGCCAGTTGCTGAATAAAGTGGCGGGCGTGTTCTACAACATTTCCGAGTCCGACGGAACGCCCGAAGTGCAGGCGCTGGAAGAGCAGATCCTGCCGCTGATGACGGTCCACGGAGACGAGATTATGCTCAACAAAGGACTCTTCGAGCGGGTCAAAGCGGTCTATGACGGCCGTGAGTCCGCCGGTCTCGACGGTGAACAGCTGCGGGTCCTGGAAAACCTCTACGAGGGATTTATCCGCAGCGGCATCGGTCTGCCCGAGGAACAGCAGGAGGAAATGAAGGCCATCAACGCCCGTCTTTCCGAGTGCATCCTGCGTTTCGGACAGAACTTGCTGAGCGAGAGCAACGCCTTCAAGGATGCTTTCGGCATCAGCGTGTCGCAGTATTACGATGAAATGGCTTCCTGCACGGACCGCAGCCGCCGCGAAGCGATGTTCAAGGCTTACAGCAGCCGCGGCGCCAACGGCAACGAGGCCGACAACGACAAGGTGGTGCTGGAAATTATCAGCCTTCGCCAGCGTCAGGCCGCCCTGCTGGGCTTCGATACGCCCGCGGCCTTCATCCTGGACGAGAAAATGGCCAAAAATGTCGAGACGGTGGATCCTTTCCTCGGCGAGATTATGCCGGCCGCCCTGCGCGGGGCCGTCAAGGAGCGCAAGATGCTTCAGGCTGCGATGGATGAGGATATCAAGGCCGGGCTGCTTCCTGCCGGTACGAAGATGGAGCCCTGGGACTGGTTCTACTACTCGGACAAGGTCCGCAAGGCCCGCTATGCCCTGGACGAGAGCGAGGTGATGCCTTATTTCAAGATGGAAAACGTGCGTGAGGGCGTGTTCGGCAATGCTTCCCGTCTGTACGGCATCCAGTTCAAGCCCATCGAAAATATCACGCTCTTCAATCCCGAGGCGTCCGCCTTTGAGGTGCAGGATGCCGACGGCAGTCATCTCGGAGTGATTATTACGGATTATTTCCCCCGCAGCACCAAACGGGCCGGCGCGTGGATGAATGATTTCGTCAGCGAGTGCGTCCTGCCCGACGGTACGCCGCAGCGCCCCGTGGTGGTGAATATCGGCAATTTCTCCCGTCCCAACCTGACCATCGACAATGTGGAGACGGCTTTCCACGAGTTCGGCCACGCGCTGCATTCCCTGCTTTCGCAGTGTACCTATCCTTCGGTAGCGGGCACGAATGTCAAGCGGGACTTTGTCGAACTGCCTTCCCAGATCAACGAGAACTGGGCCTTCCGCAAGGAGGTGCTCAAGACCTACGCCTTCCACTGCGAGACGGGCGAGGTGATTCCGGACGAGCTGGTGGACAAGATGAATGCGGCGGCGCTTTTCGGCGAAGGCTTCAAGATGACGGAACTGACTTCTGCGGCCATCCTCGATATGGAGTGGCACAAACTGTCTTCGATGAAGGATCTGGCGGCTGCTGTAGGAGAACCGGTGCTGGCGCAGGCCGGTGTGACGGCTGACTTCGATGTCAATGCGCTGACAGGCGAGCAGGCCCGCATCCTGGTGCAGGCTTTCGAGGCGAAGGTGTGCAAGGATATGGGGCTGATGGGCGAAATCATCCCGCGTTACCGTTCCACCTATTTCAACCACATTTTCGGCGGCTCGGGCTACCAGGCCGGTTATTATAATTATTTGTGGGCCGAGGTGCTGGATAAGGATGCGTTCTCCCTCTTCCTGCAGCGCGGCCTGTTTGACCAGCCGACGGCGAAATCGTTCCGCAGCAACATCCTGGAGAAAGGTGACAGCGAGGATCCGATGGTGCTATACCGTCGTTTCCGCGGCG
>CAMNQO010000105.1 GCA_946549475.1 uncultured Bacteroidales bacterium | reverse complement strand
GTAGCCGGGGAAGCCGGCTCAAGAAAGAAGCGCTCTACATACGGGTGGGTGACAAGGACATCGCCCAACTGCTGGCCATGAGTGCCGAAAAACTGCTGGACTGGCTGGAGAGCCTGCAACTGGACGAGTGGGAAATGCAGACCGCGCACAAAGCCCTCTCCGAGGTCCGTTCCCGTCTGGAATGCCTGTGCCGCGTCGGTCTGGGCTATCTCTCCATGTCCCGCGCCTCCAACACCCTCAGCGGCGGAGAGAGCCAGCGGGTCAATATCGTCCGGGCGCTCGGAAGTCCCCTCGTCGGATCCATTTACATCCTGGACGAACCGTCCATCGGTCTCCACGCCCGCGACACCGCCCGGCTCATCGAGGTGCTCAAGCAACTGCGGGATGCCGGCAACACCGTGCTGGTCGTCGAACATGACGAAGACATCATGCGGGCGGCCGACCGGCTCATCGACATGGGGCCCCTCGCCGGTGCCGGCGGCGGAGAAATCATCTGGCAGGGCCGGCTGGCGGCAACGACAGCCGACGGGAAGTCATCCCTGCCCGCAGGTGCGGAAAAATCCCTCACGCTGGCCTATCTGAGCGGCGAAAGGAAGCCCTACCAGCGCAAATTGCACCCAAGCCCTTACGCCATCACGGTCAAGGGAGCCATGCAAAACAACCTCAAAGACATTGACGTGACTTTCCCGCTGGGCTGCCTGACAGTGGTCACAGGCGTGAGCGGCAGCGGAAAATCCAGCCTGGTGAGCGACATCCTCTATCCCGCCTTGAACCGCCGCATCAACGAGAGCGGCGAACTGCCCGGCACCTTCCGCGGCCTGACCGGAGATGTGGACCGCATCACCCGCGTGGAATATGTGGATCAGTCTCCTTTCGGCAAGAGCAGCCGGTCCAATGCCGTCACGGCCCTGAAAGTCTATGACGACATCCGCAAACTGCTTTCCCAGCAGCCTTATGCGAAAATGGCCGGTTTCACCCCTTCGCACTTCTCCTTCAACCAGGAAGGCGGACGCTGCCCCGAATGTCAGGGAGACGGTTTCGTGAAAATCAGCATGCAATTCATGTCCGATGTCACGATGGTCTGCGAGAGCTGCGGCGGCAAACGCTTCAAGCCCGACATCCTCGAAGTGCGCTACCGTGAGAAAAATGTGGACGACATCCTCAACATGAGCGTCGCCCAGGCCATCGCCTTTTTCGGAGAAGATACGGACGAGACCGCCCGGCGCATCGCCCGGCGCTTGCAGCCGCTGGTGGATGTGGGACTTTCCTATATCAAACTGGGACAGCAGAGTAGCACCTTCAGCGGAGGAGAAAGCCAACGGCTCAAACTCGCATATTTCCTGTCCGTGACCGACAGCGAAAACGACAGGAAGCAACGCATCCTTTTTATCTTCGACGAGCCGACGACGGGCCTGCATTTCTTCGATATCGACAAACTCCTGGTCAGTTTCGACCGCCTGCTCGACAAGGGACACAGCATCATCGTGGTGGAACACAACCCCATCGTCATCAAGTCCGCCGACTACCTCATCGACCTCGGACCGGACGCAGGCGACAAAGGAGGAGAACTGGTCTTTGCCGGGACGGTTGAAGAAATGCTCAAGTCCGGCAAAGGATTTACAGCCGACTATTTGCGTAAAAACCAATAAAGCCGCAGACGACGGATATGAACGACAAGCACCTATACATCATCGACGGACACGCCCTCGTGTTCAAGATGTACTATGCCCTCCTGGGACGGCCGATGCTCACCAGCAAAGGCATGGACACCTCCATTTTGTTCGGTTTTACCAAATATCTGTTCGAGTTGCTGGCCAAGCGCCGTCCGGACTATCTGGCCATGTGTTTCGACCCGGCCGGAGGTACTTTCCGCAACGAACTGTACCCTGCATACAAAGCCAACCGGGGAGAAACGCCGCAACTGGTCATCGACGCCCTGGAGCCTTTATGCAAGATATGTAAAGCCTTGCGCATCCCCGTATTGATGAAAAAAGGTTACGAGGCGGACGATGTGGCGGGAACCATCGCCAAAACGGCGGAAAAGGCAGGCTTCACCGTCTATCTGGTCACCCCGGACAAGGATTACGGCCAACTCGTCAGCCCGAACATCTACCAATACAAACCGGGAAAGAAAGGCGGCGACGATGAAATCCTGGGCGTGAAGGAAATCTGCGAGAAATACGGCATCGAAACGCCGTCCCAGGTCATCGAGATACTGACCCTCTGCGGAGACAGTTCGGACAATGTTCCCGGTGTCAAAGGTGTCGGCGAGGTGGGAGCCTCCAAACTGTTGAAAGCCTACGGAACGGTCGAAAACATCTATAAGCATCTCGATGAACTGACCCCCCGCCAGCAAGCCTTGTTCGAGGAGGCGCGGGACCACATCTCCCTCAGCCACGAACTCGTCACCATCAAGACCGACGTGCCCCTTGAAATCCGTTTCGAGGAGATGAAAGTGAGCCAGCAATACGCCCCCGAGATCGTCAGCCTCTTCGATGAATACGAATTTCACTCCCTCAAGAAACACATCAGCCACATCCGTGCGGAGGCGGGCATCTCTTCCACAAAGGCCGTGGACACATCCTACACGAAAGTGGATGCCGCCACCCTCGCTGCCGCCGCCCGCACCGCCGGTCTCGTGGGCATCGCCGGCCATCCGGAAACAGGACTTGCAATGGCAGCGCCCGGCACCCATGGCATACTGACCCACTATGTTTCAGCCCCTTTGTCAGATGACTTGCGTACCCTGCTGGCGGATCGGTCCGTCGCAGTAGCGGGAGCCGACATCAAAAGTTACATGCGCAGCGGGCTGGCCATCGAAGGCAGGCTCTACGACATCGAACTGATGCACTATCTGGTCAATCCCGAGCGGAGCCACAAAGTGGATATTCTGGCCATGGAATACCTGGGCATCGACCTGCAGGAGCGGAACGAGGCGCAGACCGGAGACCTTTTCGCCGATGATGCGGACGAAGGCGCTTCGCAAGAAGAAAACCACTGCCTGGAAGCCGTCGTCTGCCTCCTTCTGAAAGACAAATTGCTCCAGGTCATCGGAGCCTCCGTCGGCGGAGAACTTTATGACCGGATGGAAGAGCCGCTCATTTCCGTATTGGCGGACATGGAAAACACGGGCGTGAAAGTCCAGATTGCACCTTTGCAAGAATATGCGGAGGAATTGCGCAAGGAGGCCGTCAGGCTCGAACAGGCCGTGCGCGAAGCGACGGGAGAGCCGGAATTGAACTGCGCCTCTCCCAAACAGGTGGCCATCGTCCTGTACGAAAAACTGAAAATCAACCCCAAGGCCAAACCGAGCGGACGCTACAACTACCCCACTGACGAAGATACCCTCAGCCTGTACGCCGACCAGTTCCCGGTCATCAATGACATTCTGGAATTCCGCACCGTCAAGAAGTTGCTTTCTTCCTACGTCGAGCCCTTTCCGGGCTTCATCTCACCGAGAGACGGAAAGATCCACACCACATTCAACCAGACGATTACCGCGACCGGACGGCTCTCCTCCTCCAAGCCCAACCTGCAAAACATCCCCATCCGTTCGCAGCGGGGCCAGACCATCCGCAAGGCCTTTATTTCCGAGCGGCCCGACGGCCTCATCGTGTCTGCGGACTATTCGCAGATCGAATTGCGCATCATGGCCCATCTGTGCGCAGACGAGCACCTGTGCAATGCTTTCAATGCCGGAGAAGATGTACACAAGGCCACGGCCGCCAAGATTTTCCACATCAAAATGGAAGAAGTCACAGATGCGCAGCGACGGCTCGCCAAGACCGCGAACTTCGGCATCATGTACGGCATCTCCAGTTTCGGACTGGCCCAGCGGCTGGGTGTCAGCCGGGCGGAGGCCATCCAACTCATCAAGGATTATTTCGAGACATTTCCCGCCATCGCCGCATACATGGAAAAGGCCAAAAAGGAAGCGGCGGAAAAGGGATATGTCGAGACGATTTTCAAGCGCAGAAGGTATCTGCCGGAACTCAATTCACGCAATGCTTCCGCCCGTGGCATGGCCGAAAGGAACGCCATCAACGCGCCCATACAAGGCTCTGCCGCCGATATCATCAAACTGGCGATGATCAAAGTGGACCGGATGCTGCGCACGGAAGGATTCAAGAGCAAAATGATATTGCAAATCCACGATGAACTGTTGTTCGACACTTATCCCGACGAGGTCGATGCCTTGCAGGCCAAGGTCAAAGCGGCCATGGAGACCATCGTCTCCCTCGATGTGCCCCTGGTCGTGGAATGCGGTGCGGGCGTGAACTGGTATGAAGCCCACTGAGCCATGCGTAAAAAGAAAAACACCGGACAGGAAATCACCCTCAGCGAGTTTTTGCGTCTGTACAACAACATCTACCAAGGATGTCTGATGTATATCGCCCGCAATTTCCCGCAGATTGACGACGAACAGACACGCGACATCTGTTCGGATACGATGGCCAAGGCGTTTTCCCGCTTCCACACCTATGACGCGGCGAAAGGCGCTTTCACCACCTGGCTCTACACCATCGCGAGCAACACCGCCATCGATTTCATCAACGACAGCAAGAAGCAGCCTTCTTCCAGCGCCTCCCTTCCCCTGCCAGGCGGGGCGGACGACGAGGACAGCGAATTTCACATCGACATCGAAGACGAGGACAGCAAGAATCCGATGGACGAAATCCTCGAAAAAGAGATGGAAGAGAAGAAATGCGCCAACCTTGCGAAACTGGCCCCTATGGACCAGAAAATCCTCGCCATGCGCGAAGAAGGACGACCGTTCAACGAGATTGCAACGGAATTGGGCATTCCTCCAACGACAGCACGGACGCGATTCCGCCGGGCGACAATCAAACTCAAACAATGGATGGAAATTTCTGACGAAATCGGCTGAACCCATGAAATTTGACGCTTTTGAACAGATTATAACAAAAAAGTTTCCAAAATTGACAGACAAACAGTTGTATCAATTTCTGGAAGCAGAAAAGCAGTACAGGGAGTGGAACGGGAAAATCAATGTCATTTCCCGGAAAGACATGGACGGCATCTTCCCGCACCACCTGCTGCACAGTCTGGGCATCGCCGCATACGCCGGAGAGAGGCTGTCGGGAAAGGAGATTCTGGATGTCGGAACAGGCGGAGGCTTCCCCGGGATTCCCCTCGCCATTCTCTACCCCGAATCGCGTTTCACGCTCTGCGACTCCATCGGGAAAAAGACCCGGGTCGCCCGGGCGGTCGCCGAGTCGCTGGGACTGGACAATGTGACGGTCATCCAGGCGCGGGCCGAAAATCTCGACGGACACTTTGACTTTGTGGTGTCCCGTGCCGTCGCCTCCCTCGAAGACTTCCTGCCCTGGGTCAAGGGCAAGTACCGCGAAAGCATCCTCCTGCTCAAAGGCGGGGATATCAACCCCGAAATCGCCGCCGCCTGCGGGCGCCACCATCTGTCCCCCGGCGCCATCCGCAGTTGGAAACTCAATTCCTGGCTCCATACTTCCGACTTTCCCGCCTCCCCCGAAGAGTCCGGGTGGTTCCAGGAAAAATTCGTCGTGGAAATTGTAAAATAATCGATAAGGACATGAAAAAAATCCTGACTTTCTTATTGTTCTCCCGGCTGCTGTGTGCCGCCTTTGTACAGGCAGATGCCTGCTCCAATGTCATTGTCACCAAAGGCGCGAGCGCGGACGGCTCCTGTATGATTTCCTATGCCGCCGACTCACACCAGCTCTACGGTGAACTGTATTTCCATCCCGCCGGGAAATTCAAGGCGGGCAGCCGCCTCGCCATCACCGAATGGGACACCTACAAGCCCCTGGGCAGCATCCATCAGATCGCCCGCACCTATCAGACGACGGGCAATATGAACGAGAAGCAGCTCGTCATCGGCGAGACGACCTGGGGCGGACGCGAAGAACAAGCGGACACAAACGGCATTATGGACTATGGTTCATTGATTTATGTAACGCTGCAAAGGGCGGCGACGGCCCGGGCAGCCATCGACACCATCGTGTCCCTGGCAAACCGCTACGGCTACCCTTCCGAGGGGGAATCTTTCTCCATCGCCGACCCCGACGAGGCCTGGGCGATGGACCTCGTGGGCAAAGGCTCCGACAACAAAGGCATCGTC
>CAMNQO010000104.1 GCA_946549475.1 uncultured Bacteroidales bacterium | reverse complement strand
CGTTGGAAAGGGTCAGCAGACTCCCCTCTTTCTTGCTGGCATCCTCAAGCAATTCGTCCTGATAGACGCGAACGACGGGCGTATTCAACTCCTGCACGCTGACTCCCTGCCCGGCCTTCTTCTGCTTTTCGGCCATCAGCAGCGAATCTGTTTTCTGCTGGACGAGGGCTTGTACGGCAGCGGCAGAGTCCAACTGACGCTGCACCTCCATCGCCTCCTTCGCCTGTTTGGACTGATAGAAGGTGAAGCCCACCATGATCAGTCCGATCAGGATGAAACCGATTACTGAATTCTTATCCATTGTTCTCCTCTCCTTGACTTTGCATTTGTCGGATCTGCTCTTCCAGTGAGGCTACTTCGGCGCGGTCTTTCTCCAGGCGCTCCTGCATCTGCGCCAGCAAAGCGCCGGCATTGCGGAAAAATCCGATATTGTTCTCGGCGGTCGCCAACTCCTGTTTCTTGCGGCGATAACGCTCGACCAACTGGTCCAAAGGCGACTTTCCGCCCCGTTCGCGACGGTCCGTATGCGTACGCCCCTTTCTCCCGGCATCGGCGGACTTGCGCTCCTTCATCGCCTCGGCCTTGGCCGCGAAGAAGGTATCACAGGCGGCACGGAATCTCTTCCAGAGCGCCTCGGACTTTTTGCGGGGAACCACTCCTATCGTCTTCCACTCCTTCTGAAGGGCGATCAGACGCTCTGTCGTCGCATTCCAGTCGGTGGAAGAGGCCAGGCTTTCCGCCTCCTCGCACAAGCGGGTCTTCTTCTCGGCGTTGGCGTTCATATCCTCCCGGACGGAGCCATAAAACGCTTTCTTGGCGTTGAAGAAGGCATCGCAAGCGGCACGGAAGCGGTCATAGATCTTCTGATTGTCTTTCTTTCCTGCGTGCCCGATTTCTCTCCAGGCTTTCTGCATCTCTTCGATGGCTTTGCTGCCGGCGTTCCAGCCTTCACGGTCCAGATTCTCTTTGGCAGCCCACTCTTCCACCTGCTCGCACAGGGCGGTCTTGGCGGCCAGATTGGCCTCCGCCAGCGACTTACGGTCTTCGTAATAGGCCTGGTATTTCTTGTTGATGACGGCGGTAGCGGCTTTGAAGCGCTCCCAAATGGACTCGCGGTACTCCTTGGAGACGGGACCGTACTCTTTCCATTGTTCGTGGAGTTTCTGGAGTTCGCGGAAGGCCTCTACGATATCCTCGCTCCCGGCCAGCGCCTCCGCCCGGGCGCAAAAAGCCTCCTTGGCTTCCAGGTTTTTCTTGAAGTCCAGGTCGCGCAATTCCCGGTCGATGCTGACCCGGTCGTAGAACTTCTCCACATAGAGATGATAGGTATCGTTGATGTTCCGGGCCTGGGCGGCCGGGACGGGCCCGACGCTTTTCCAGCGGTCCTGGATCTGACGGAATTCCGGGAAGGTGACCTTGATGTCTTCTTCCTTTTCCACCAAAGCCTTGAGGTCGGCGATGATGGCCTCCTTGGCGGCAAGATTGGCCTCTTTCTCCGCTTCCGCCTGACGATTGTACTCGGCCCGCTCACGCTTGTACGCGGTATAGAACAATTTGAAACCCTGTTCCATGGCTTCGAAAGGATTGCTCTCGCCGCTCTCTTCCGTCCGGGACGGTCCGTCGCCGGAGACCGCTTCTTCCGAAGTCTCGCCCTCGAAAACTTCCTCCTCATAACGGCCGGGCTCGTCCACATGGGAGCCATAGCCGGCTTCTTCCTTTTCCTTCAGCAGTTTCCGATAAAAGGCCACCTTGATAGCCTCCGCCTCTTTGTGACGCTGCATACGGTCTTCGGCCTTGGCCAGTTCTTCGAACAGCGACACGAGTTCCGAGAGCGTCATCTGGGCATAATTGATCCGGGGAGTGTCGGCCTCCTCCAAGCCTTGCGTTACATCCGAAGCGATATCTTCGGGAATCGGGATTTTTTCTTCTTCCATAATTCTCAAGAAAACTGGCTCGCCAGCGCGGCCGTTAATCTTGCAAATATACGCAGATTTTTGGGATATGGCATGAGAAAGTTTTTGAATTTTCTTCTTTATGCCTAATTTTGCGCGGAAATTCAGTTCAATTATGCGCATAGACATCATATCCGTCGTTCCGGAATTGCTGGACAGTCCCTTAAGCCACTCCATCGTGGGGCGGGCCATCCGGAAAGGCATCGTGGAAATCCATGTCCACAACCCTCGCAAATACGGCAAAGGCTCCCACCGGCAGGTGGACGACTACAGTTATGGAGGCGATGCCGGCATGGTGATGATGGTGGAGCCGCTGCACAAGATGATCAGCGAGTTGCAGGCGGAGCGGCACTATGACGAAATCATCTACCTCACGCCCGACGGGGAACAGTTTTCCCAGGCCGTGGCCAACGAACTCTCCCTCAAGGAAAACATCATCCTGCTCTGCGGCCATTACAAGGGCATCGACCACCGGATTCGCGAGCATCTGATCACACGGGAAATCACCGTCGGAGACTATGTGCTCAGCGGCGGAGAACTGCCGGCGGCCATCGTCGCGGATGCCGTCGTCCGGCTGCTCCCGGGCGCGATCACCGATGAGACCAGTGCCTTGTCCGACTGCTACCAGGACGGGCTGCTCTCCCCTCCCATCTATACCCGCCCGGCGGAATACAACGGATGGAAAGTTCCGGAAGTGCTGCTCTGCGGAGACCCCGTCCGCATCCGTGCCTGGCAGGACGAACAGGCCCTTGCCCGCACCGCAGCGCTCCGTCCGGGCTTGCTGAAATAAAAAAGGACCGCTCCCTTGACGGGCCGGTCCCTTTGCATCGGAGGCGGCAGCCTTCCTACTTCAGGCTCTCGATGACCGAACGGTTGATTTCGGCAAAGCGTTTCTCATCCACCTTGATGACTTCGCGGTCATAGGTCATGATACCGTTGACCTCGATTTCGACATCGGTGGTCTGGGTATAGACGGCCCCGCCGCAGCCCATCACTTCGATATAGGATTTGAGCGTCCCGGCAAAATCGGCATACACATCCAACAGGTCCTTGCCGTTGTCGAAGACATCGCCATAGCCCCAGTTCTTGTCCTGTTGCCAGAGATGCCCCGCGACGGGCCAGCCCAGACCGCCGTACTCACCCACCACATTAATCATCGACTTCTCGACGGCATTCATCGCCGGACGGGCATAGTGATGCACATCCTGGATATCTCCGCTCAGGGAGAAGTTGCCGCCGGAGGATTCATTGACCAGGCGCGTCGGATCTTTCTCGCGGGTAAACCGCACGGCACGCGGCGTGTCAAACTGGCCCCAGGCCTCATTGAAGGGGATCCAGACCACAATGCTTTGGAAAATCTTGAAAGCATCGATGATTTCCCCCCATTCCTTATAATAATTGTCCTGCCAATCCTTGGGAATCACGCAATCCGTACCGCCCACGAAACTGTCGTGGGCCCACTTGTTGCGGGTATTCTGACGGACCTGCGGGTCGCGGGTCTCATTGGCACCGCGGCTGCTGTGGTCGCCGATGCAAGGCATGTCCTGCCAGACGAGGATACCGAGTTTGTCGCACCACCAGTACCAGCGGGCAGGTTCGACCTTGATATGCTTGCGGATCATGTTCCAGCCCCACTCCTTGGTCTTGAGAATGTCATATTTAAGGGCCTCGTCGGTGGGAGCGGTGTAGAGACCGTCGGGCCACCAGCCCTGGTCGAGGGGACCGAAATGGAAGAGGCGCTGTCCGTTGAGCAGCATGCGGGTATATTCGTTGGTCCGACGGTCCTTGGCGCGGGACTCATGGACTTTTGCGATGGTACGCAGGGCCGTATAACCTTTGACCTGGTCCACGACCTTTCCTTTCTTCAGCAGTGCGATGTCCAGATCATACAGGGAAGGGCTGTCGGGACTCCAGAGTTTGGGCTCGGAAACGGCAATCACCTGCCCTTCGCCGACCACCGCCCCACCGTCAAGCAGACGGACACGCACCTCGTCATAGTCACCTTCGGCCTGCACATCGACGCTCAACTCTTTCTTGTCGGCGTTCCAGACGGGATAATAGGATGCGATGGACGCTTTGGCGGGCACAGGCTCCATCCAGACGGTCTGCCAGATGCCGGTGACCGGGGTGTACCAGATACCGTAGGGAGATTCGACCTGCTTGCCTCGGGGCTGGTAGCCATTGTCCGTGTCATCCGTCACTTTGACCCGCAAAGTCTGGCGGCCGGATTTGTGCAGGGCGGAGGTGATGTCCAGCGAGAACGGGGTATAGCCGCCCGTATGTTCACCGACTTTGATGCCGTTCACCCAGATTTCGCTGCTCCAATCCACGGCACCGAAATGCAAGAGGACTTTGCTGCGGCGCCACCGGGCCGGAACGCTGAAACTGCGCTCGTACCACAGGGCATTGTCCTTGCCCACCCTCTTCTGGACGCCGGAGAGCGAAGACTCCACGCAGAAAGGGACCAGGATTTCGCCGTCGGCCTGGTTGTAGGGGTCATTC
Source organism: uncultured Bacteroidales bacterium (assembly GCA_946549475.1). Lineage (GTDB taxonomy): Bacteria > Bacteroidota > Bacteroidia > Bacteroidales > UBA932 > Cryptobacteroides. The sequence continues at coordinate 1,844 of CAMNQO010000104.1, read as the reverse complement.
TGCGGAAGAATGGCATAGTTCCACAAGCCATTGAGGTTCTGCCAGTCGGAGCGGACCATCTGGGGGCGGGGGTATTCGGGAAGCGGATTGCCCGGATCCACCTGCGCGGCCCAGCGGGTCTTGATGAGATTCCCGGCAGGAGCCCATTGCCCTGCGGATGCCGTCATGCCTGTCAGCATGACAATCAAGGTCAAATAGATTTTTTTCATGGTCTTATAATAATAAATTCGTAAGTTCTTCAACGCTGTCGGCGACCTTGTCGGCACCCGCCTGATACAACGCTTCCGTATGACGGTAGCCCCAACTTACCCCGATGGTGTCGCAGCCGACGGCCTTGCCGGCCTGAATATCCGTCCAGGCATCCCCCACCATGCAGCAGCGGGTCCCCTCGGGAAAGCGGGAGATCAGGAGTCCGAGCATATCCGGACTCGGTTTTCGGGAGCGTCCCTCCACCTCGCCCAAGACCAGTTCGGACGGAATGGCCGGATAGAAACGCCGCACCAAAGTCCGGACGCCCGCCTCGAATTTGTTGGAAGCCACCGCGACGCTCACGCCCCGGCGCTGCAACTTGTCTATGAGTTCCGGCATGCCTTCATACGGGCGCGTCTGCACATCGATATGGGCGATATAATACTCCTTGAAGTCGCGCAAGGAAGCATCCAGAATTTTTTCGTCATCGGAGTCCAGCGCCTTGCGACAAAGACTGCGGATGCCGTCCCCCACCATCAGTTTGTATTCCTCAAGGGTATGCGGAGGCATTCCGCGCTGCGCAAGGGCATGGTTGACCGCAGCGCTCAGATCCGGCAGCGTATCGAGGATTGTTCCGTCCAGGTCAAATATGACAAGTCCGTATCGGTTCATCGGCGCGAATTGACGATATTGATGTAATAAAGCAGGGTAGCCAGCGACCCCAGCGCCGCGATGACATAGGTATAGGCCGCCCATTGAAGCGCATCGACGGCCTTGTCCCGGTTTTCGTCGCGGGCTATCTGCGAGGACTCCAGCCAGGCGACGGCCCGGGAGGAGGCATTGACCTCGACCGGCAGGGTGACAAAGGAAAAGAGGGTCGTAAGGGCGAAGAGCGCGATACCGGCCCAGAGAACGGCCGGAAAACGCTCGATAAGGATGACGCCGGCAAGCAGGACCCAACTGACAATCTGACTGGAGAAAGAAACGACCGGCACCAGGGCGGAGCGCATGTTGAGCGGCGCGTAGCCCCTGGCATGCTGGACGGCGTGCCCGCATTCATGGGCGGCGATGGCGGCGGATGCGACCGAACGCCCGGAAAAGACTTCCTGGCTGAGGTTGACGGTCTTGTCGAGCGGGTTGTAATGGTCGGTCAGCCGACCGCCGGTACTGATGACGGCCACATCCGTAATCCCGTGGTCCGCCAGCATCTTCCGGGCGACTTCCGCCCCGCTCATGCCGGCGTCGTTGGGAATCTTGGAGTAACGGGTAAACTTCGCGTTGAGTATCGCCTGAATGGCATAACTGGCCACCATGACCAGAATCAGAATCATCCAATTCATCTTTTTCCTTTTTTATTCAATGTTCAAAGATAGCAAATAATTTCATTTTTTTGAGAGATTTGATTAAATTTGCGTGATTAAACTTATTCATTCTATGGAGAAAACATACTTACAGACAGTCGAAGCGTGGCTCAACGGCAACTTCGACGAACAGACCAAAGAGGAAATACGCCGCATGCAGCGGGAAGACCCTGCCGGGCTGGAAGATGCATTCTATCGCAGTTTGGAATTCGGCACCGGCGGCTTGCGCGGCATCATGGGTGTCGGCACCAACCGGATGAACAAATACACCGTCGGGATGGCGACCCAGGGACT
>CAMNQO010000103.1 GCA_946549475.1 uncultured Bacteroidales bacterium | reverse complement strand
GGGGCCCGCAATGTGCGGCACCTGGAATACACGATGGCCAAATGCTGCTGTCCCCGGCCGGGCGACGACATCTTCGGCTTCCTCTCGGCCAAAGGCGGCCTGAAAATCCACCGGATGTCCTGCCCCAACGCAGCCCGTCTCATCGAGCATTATCCCTATCGTTTACAGAGAGTGAAATGGAAAGAAAAACTTTGATATTCGCCAGCGGCAACAAAGGAAAAATCCGGGAAGCCGCTGAAATCCTGGAAGGACGCTATACCATCATTTCAGCCGCGGAGGCCGGATTTACCGAAGAGGTGGAAGAGACGGGTACGAGCTTCCGGGAAAATTCCCTGCTCAAGAGCCAGGCCATCTGGGAGGCGCTGGGCCGCGACTGTTTCTCCGATGATTCCGGTCTGGAAGTGGATGCGCTCGGCGGAGCGCCGGGCATCTATTCGGCCCGTTACGCCGGTGAGGACAAGAATTTCGAGAGCAACATCGACAAAGTACTCGCACAGATGGAAGGGGTTTCGCAGCGTCGCGCCCGTTTCCGCTGCTGCGTCACGCTGATGCTCGGCGGACAGCCCCATTTCTTCGATGGCACGCTGGAAGGGGAAATCGGCCTGGAGCGCCGGGGCTCGCAGGGCTTCGGTTACGACCCCGTCTTCATTCCCGACATCATCGCTCCGGGCGTGGCCAACACGCAGCGCCTGACCATCGCCGAAATCTCCGAAGAAGCGAAAAACCGCATCTCCCATCGCGCCCAGGCCCTCGCCGCGATGACCGCCTTCCTGAGGTCGCAGCCACAGGACGCGATGACCGCCCGGCATCGCGAAGCGGACAAGAAAGCACCCGCAGAAGGCAGAGCAGACAAGCCGACGCCTTGCAGAAACAAAGCCTGAATCCCCGGCACAATGACGCGCCCCTGCGAATTGATCATACTGCACGCTACCCGATATGGTGAGAACGCCTTCGTCGTCCACACCCTATGCCGCGAACTGGGGAAAAAGAGTTTCCTCGTGCGCGGGGTCGGGAAGAAAGTGTCACCCGCGTGGTTTTTGCAATTCAACATCATCGAAGCGGACATCACCCAAAACGGAAAATCCAGCCTCGCTGTCGCGTCCCACTTTTCCCAAAAGGAGCCGCTGACCTCCTTGCGGGAATCTCCCGGGAAAAACTGCATCGCCCTGTTCCTCAGTGAAGTCCTGCTCAAGACCCTGCAGGAAGGCGAGGTGGATGAAGACTTTTACGCCTGGCTGCGCGGCCGCATCCTCCTGCTGGACTCCCTGGGAAGCGCCTCCGCCAGCCCGGGGCTTTCAGACGCGGCGAAATCCGGCGTCGGCTACACCAATTTCCATATCGCCCTGCTCAAGGAACTTTGCGAAAAAGCAGGCTATCGGACCTCACAGCAGGATTTGCTCATCTTCAGCGAAGACACCACCCTGCCGGATTTGGAAAAACTGGAAGGAAAGAGTTTTGAAGAGACGCTTCTGGTCCCGCTTACCGGACGACGGCGCGACCGACTCATACGCACCTATTTGAAATACCTGGAATACCACCTGGACACCCCTCTGCACATCCAGTCCCTCGATGTCCTCGCCGCCCTCTTTTAAATACGCTCTCCGGCGACCGGGGCCAAGTCACAGCCGCCCTACAGCATCTCCCAGCGGATATCCTTGTCCCGGGCCCACCAACTGAGTTGGCGTTTGGCATAGTGGCGGGTATTGCGCTGCACCAGTTCAACGCCGCGTTCGAGCCCGTATTCCCCTTCCAGCACCGGGAACAGTTCCTTGTAACCGACCGTCTGCAATGCGGGCAACGCCCGATGCGGATAGAGCCGGCGCACTTCCTCCATCAGCCCGTCCTCCACCATTTTCAGCACCCGGGCATCAATCCGGGCATACAGTTCCGCCCGGGGGCGCGTAAAGCCGATTTTCTCTATTTCAAAAGGCCGGGCTTTGTGCGAGCCTGTCTTGAAAGAAGAGAAAGGACGCCCCGTCATCAGACAGACTTCCAGGGCGCGGACCACCCGCTGCCCGTTGGCGATGTCCAGCGCCGCATACGATACGGGATCCAGCGACTTGAGTTCCATCCGCAAAGACTCCACCCCCTCTTCCCCGAGCCGGCGCATCAGCATGGCGCGAAGTTCCGGGTCGGCCGACGGGAAATCGTCCAAGCCCTTGCACAACGCATCGATATAGAAACCCGACCCTCCGGCCATCACCAAGGTCTCGTGTCCTTCGTTGAAAAGCCGCTCCAACAAGGCAAGGGCTTCCACTTCGTATTTACCGGCGGTATAGGGCTCGAAAATGCTGTGGTCCCGGATAAAATAATGGGGAATCTCCGCTCGCAATGCCTCCGGCGGGACAGCCGTTCCGATGCTCATTTCCCGATAGAGTTGCCGGGAATCACAGGAAATAATGGGAGAATCATAGCGGCGGGCATACGACAGGGACTGGTCGGTCTTGCCCACGGCCGTCGGGCCGAGCAGAATCAGCAGCCTTCTACGCTTCGCCACCCCGGACTTATTCGTCTTCGTCCTCGCCGAACTCCTCTTCTATGCCCTCTTCTTCCTCGTCGAGGTCTTCTTCATCCAAGTCATCTTCGTCTTCATCACTGCCTTTGAGCAGACGGCGACGCTTGTCGTCGGGCATGTCCTCCAGCGCCACATAGCCCCGTTCAAATTCGATGGGATTCGGACCCTTGGCCTCGCTTTCCACCTGTACCGGATAGTGAAGCCCGTCGTCACCGGTCTGTTCCTCGACAAAATCGATCAGGACACTCTTGCGGTTGGTCGTATCATAAAAATAGACGAAATGGTCCCATCCTTCCTTGTGGCAGACACCGGCCCGGACGCTGTCGATGGTCCCTTTTCCCAAGTCCCTGACGCTGAAACGGGCCAGCGCCTCTCCCGCCTCATCCACGGCCTTGAATACGACGATCTGGTCCTGCGGGAAATCCATCTCGGACCGCATCAGTTTATGGAAAGCGTACAAACTCGTGTCGGGCTTGAGCAAATAATACCGGGCAAAGCCTTTGATGCCGGGAAGTGAGACTTTATACTTCAATAATTTCATAATCCGCAGGATTCGTCTTTGGGGGCACAAATGTACAAGAAATTTCTCGGGAAAAGAAATAAATCAATAGCAATCTACTTGGAATCCCTCTTCCACGAGCGGCCGGACGAGTTGTTTCAACTGTTCCACGGGGATTTTCTCCAAAGCGGAGGCGGGTGCAGGCCGGTCCAGGCTGTAACACTGGACGGCGCGGGGGCGGAGCCGGCGGACGACATCCATCCAGGCGGACACGCGCTGCGGCGCGGCCGAATCAAAGCCGGGGCCCTTGAGGAACATCGTCTGAAGGATGAAATTCCCGTCAAACTTACGCATATTTTCAATCACTGTCCCGGCATCACAAGGGAAAGCCGGCCGGTTGATGTGGGCGACATCTTCGGAAGAGGCCGCATCCAACTTCAAAATGGGATTGTCCACCTTCTTCAATGCGGCGACCACTTTTTCGTCATCCAGACGGGTGGCATTGGTCAGTACGGACACTTTGGCGTCTGGGAAGAAACCGTCGCGCAACAGGATGACATCTTCCACGATTTGCGGAAACTCCGGATGAAGGGTCGGTTCGCCGTCTCCGCTGAAGGTGATGGAATCAATGTGTCTTCCCTCCAGCATCAGTTCCGCCAGTTTGTCTTCCAGGGCCCGGCGCACCTCCAGGGCCGTCGGCAAGACCTTGTCCTGCGTCCCGTCTTTGTTCCACCCGCACTCGCAGTAGATGCAGTCAAAGTTGCAGAGTTTCCCCTTGCGGGGCAGCAGATTGATACCCAGAGACGCTCCCAGGCGACGGGAACGAATCGGACCGAAAACAGTTTCTTCGCGCATCATAGGCCTTATCGAAATGATTAACGCACAAAAATAATCAGTTTGTACCAAAAAAGGAAAAAATGTTTAACTTTGCAGCCGAAACAAATTATTATCTAATTCTTTATTTTATGAAAAAGTTCATCCTCATCGCAGTGATTGCCCTTTCTACGGCCATCGCCGCCGTCGCCCAACCCCGTGCCATCGGTGCCCGTCTGGGTTGGGGTGCTGAAGTCAGCTACCAGCACAACCTCGGCAACAACTTCCTCGAACTTGACCTCGGTCTGCCCGGTTGGGGCGGCATCGGTATCGGTCTCACCGGTATTTATAACTTCGTCATCGCCCAGCCGCAGTGGACCCCGGGTACCTGGACTTTCTACGCCGGCCCCGGCGCCCAGATCGGTTTGGGCTTTGGTGGCGGATCTGTCTCCTCCACCATCGGTATTGCCGGCCAGGTCGGTCTGAGTTATAAGTTTGAGTTTCCCCTTGAACTCTCTCTGGACCTCCGCCCGAGCATCGGCGTCGGCATTTCCAGCGCTAGGAACGAAGACGGAAGCACGACCACCAGTGCCGGTTTCTATGGAAATTATTTCGGCTTTGTCCCCTGCCTCGGCATCCGCTACGCGTTCTAAAGCATAGGAAAGGCAAGCCGCTTGGGGCTGGCACCTATCAACTTATTTGTCAACAAATTACAGAAAAGGACCTACTCGATATCGAGTAGGTCCTTTTGCATAATCACCTAACGGACAACATATTACACGAAACACCGTGACAGAAACCAACCACCGTAGCAGAAACGCCGTGGCAGAAACGGCACGCAGGAAAAGCCTCCTTACAGCGCCTTGATGTATTCGTCGATGGCTTTGGCGGCTTTGCGGCCGGCTCCCATGGCGAGGATGACGGTCGCCGCACCGGAGACGGTGTCACCGCCGGCAAATACGCCCGGACGGGAGGTCGCGCCTTGCTCGGAAGCGACGATACAGCCTTTGCGGTTGACCTCCAGACCTTTCGTCGTGGACGCGATGAGGGGGTTGGGAGAAGTGCCGAGGGCCATGATGACGGTCTCGGCGGGAATCTCGAACTCGGATCCGGGGATGACCTGCGGACTGCGGCGGCCGCTCTCATCGGGCTCGCCCAGTTCCATCTTCACGCACTTGACGGCGCGGACGCAACCATTCTCGTCCCCGAGGATTTCCACGGGGTTGGTCAGCATGTTGAAGACGATGCCTTCCTCGACGGCGTGATGGACTTCTTCGCGGCGGGCGGGCAGTTCCTTCTCGGTCCGGCGATAGACGATGTGCGTATCGGCTCCCAGACGCAGGGCGGTACGGGCCGCATCCATGGCGACATTGCCGCCACCGACCACGATGGCGCTCTTGCCGGCGCGGATGGGCGTCAGGTAATCCTCCCTGAAAGCCTTCATCAGGTTGTTGCGGGTCAGGAACTCGTTGGCGGAAAAGACGCCGTTGAGATTCTCTCCAGGTATGCCCATAAAACGGGGCAGACCGGCGCCGGTCCCGACAAATACGGCCTTGAAACCTTCGCGGTCGAAAAGCTGGTCGATGGTGACGGTGCGGCCTATGACGACATCGGTCTCGAATTTCACGCCGAGGGCGCGTACGGCGTCGATTTCCCGGGCGAGCACCTTGTCCTTGGGCAGACGGAACTCGGGAATCCCGTACTGAAGCACGCCGCCGAGTTTGTGAAGCGCCTCGAAAATGGTCACGTCGTAGCCCCATTTGGCCAGGTCGCTGGCGCAGGCCAGCCCGGCAGGGCCGCTGCCGACCACCGCCACCTTGATGCCGTTGGCAGGGGCCACGACCGCCTCTGCGGTGGAATGGTCCGCCACAAAACGTTCCAGCTGGCCGATGGCGACGCTTTCTCCCTTGACGCCGAGGATGCAACTGCCCTCGCACTGATTTTCCTGCGGGCAGACGCGGCCGCAGACCGCCGGCAGGGAGGAATCCTGGGCGATGATGCCGGCAGCCCCCTGCACATCTCCTTCCAGCACCTTGGCGATAAAATCGGGAATCCGGATGCTCACCGGACAGGCGCTGACACAGCGGGGATTCTTGCAATGAAGGCAACGGGACGCTTCCAACTGCGCTTCTTCCATATTGAAGCCATAGCAGACTTCGTCAAAATTGGCGGCACGCACGAGCGGCTCTTGCTCGCGGGCCTTAGTTCTTGCTATCTTGTTTGCCATAACTGTCTGTTATTTGCCTCTGCCGATACGGCAGACGTGATTTTCCTTCGCCTCTTTCTCCTCGCTGAGATACATTCTCTGACGGCGCATCGCCTCGTCGAAATCGACCAGACTGCCGTCGAACTCGGGCCCTTCCACGCAGGCGAAACGGGTCTTGCCGCCCACGCTGACACGGCAGGCGCCGCACATACCGGTGCCGTCCACCATCAGGGTATTGAGGCTGACGGTGACCGGGATGTTCAGTTTCATCGCC
>CAMNQO010000102.1 GCA_946549475.1 uncultured Bacteroidales bacterium | reverse complement strand
CCTCCGCTGCAGGAGCGGCTTCGGCAACGGGGGCTTCTTCAGCCGCGGCAGCCTTGGCGGCTGCGAGTTTGCCGGCCGCATTTTTGCGGGAGCGGAGTTTCACGCCGGCAGGAGCGGCATCCGCGTCTTCGGGCACATCGGCCGCTTTGTCCTTTTCGAGTTTCCTCTCCTCAAGTCCTTCCTGGATGGCGGCGCAGCAGACATCTACGATGTAGGAGATGCTCTTGGCGGCGTCATCGTTCGCCGGAATCACATAATCGATAGGGGTAGGATCGCAGCAAGTATCAACCATAGCGATTACCGGAATGTTCAGGCGGACCGCTTCCTTGACGGCATTGGCCTCTTTCTGGACATCTACGACGAAAAGGGCGGACGGCAGGCGGTTCATATCCTTGATGGAACCGAGGTTCTTCTCAAGTTTGGCCCGCTGCCGGTCGATCTGCAGACGCTCTCTCTTGGCGAGCGTATCGTATGTACCATCTTCTTTCATCTTGTCGATGGTATTCATTTTCTTGACAGCCTTGCGGATGGTCGGGAAGTTGGTCAGCATACCGCCGGCCCAGCGCTCTGTCACATAAGGCATACCGACAGCGGCGGCCTTTTCGGCGACGATGTCCTTTGCCTGTTTCTTGGTGGCGACGAAAAGCACCCTGCGCCCGGTGCGGGCGAGTTGCTTGAGAACATTGGCCGCCTCGTCAATCTTGACGATGCTCTTATGGAGATCAATGATATGGATACCATTTTTCTCGATAAAGATATACGGTGCCATCTTGGGGTTCCACTTGCGGGCAAGGTGGCCGAAGTGACATCCGTTGTCGAGCAATTCTTGGAATGTTGTTCTAGGCATTGTTTTGATTTTTTGTTGTTTTACTCTTCATCAATCGGCAGGTAACTGTCAGTGGAAGGTCCTGCCGGTTTTCCGCAATCACGACATCCTCAGTCCTGAAGATTTCTTTACCATCGCGATTGTGCAAATTGTTTTTCAATCAGACTAACGTTTGCTGAACTGGAAGCGGCGGCGGGCACCCGGCTGTCCCGGTTTCTTCCTTTCGACCTCGCGGCTGTCGCGGGTGAGGAATCCGGCGGACTTGAGGGTGGAACGGTACGCTTCCTTGTCCACTTCGCAAAGCGCACGTGCGATACCAAGCCTGAGGGCTTCAGCCTGACCTTTGACGCCACCACCGTCGATGTTGGCTTTCACGTCGAACTGACCCTGGGTAGCCGTCACTTCAAACGGCTGGTTCGCGATATAACGGAGTGCATCGAGGGTGAAGTACTCGTTGAGGTCGCGGCCGTTGACGGTGATGTTACCTTTTCCGGGCGTGATATAAACACGGGCAACGGCTGATTTGCGTCTTCCAAGGGCATTAACTTGTTTCATTGCTCAATGTTTAATTTTCGTTTAACTTGATGGTTTTGGGGTTTTGCGCCTGCTTGGGGAGTTCATCGCCCTGTACGAGGTACAGGTTGTTGATGAGTTTGTTGCCCAGACGCGTTTTGGGGAGCATGCCCTTGACGGCCATCCTCACCAGTTCGGTCGGCTTCTTTGCCAGGATCTCCTTCGGTGTGGTGAATCTCTGTCCGCCCGGATAGCCGGTGTAACGGACATAGACTTTGTCGGTGAGTTTCTTGCCGGTGAGTTTCACTTTGCCCGCATTCAGGACGACGACATTGTCGCCGCAGTCCTGGTTGGGGGTGAAGTACGGTTTGTCCTTTCCGCGAAGGATCAGGGCAACCCGGGAGGCAAGACGACCCAGCACCACATCGGTGGCATCAATGACAACCCAGCCTTTGGTCACGGTTTTCGGGTTGGCGAAAACTGTTTTGTAACTCTGTGTGTTCACTGTCTTGAGTCTTTAATGGTTAATACTGTTGTTTGTGCGATCCCTCTACTATACAAGGGGCGGCAAAGATAGTAATTTTTTGCTTTTCCACAAAATCTTCTCATCGGGAATTGTGGAAAAAAGTATCTTTGGGGTCTCAGAAGACACTGACCCTTTTTATGGGTTTGCGCACCTAATGGGTCCTGGTGCGGAATTTCGGTCCGGCCGTCCGGGTCTGGCTGGGATGGCCCGTCCGGAAAGTCGGCCATCCGTTCTGCCAGATAATCGGGTCCAGGCACATGCAGCGGCCGTTGTAATTGTTATCCCGCCAATAAGCATGATAACACATCCAGTCCTGCCCGTCATCATCGGTGATGATGGACGCATTATGGCCTACGCCGGCGAAATACGGATACATCCCCGGCTCCGCTTCCGGGTTGCGGAGGATGGTGTTCGCATCCGGTGACCAAGTGGTGTACTCCGTCAGCAGCGTACCGTCCTTGAGCACATAGGGCCCCAGCAGATTGCGGCTGCGGGCCACGATCAAGTGATAGGTGCTCTCCCTTCCGGAACAGCAGGAGCCGACCGAGCCGAAGACATAGTAATAGCCTTCATGGTAATGGACATAAGTTCCCTCCATGCCCCTGGCGAATTTCGTACGGTTGGCCTCCACGGTGCAATCTCCGACAAAACCCAGCCCTCCGGGCTTGAGTTCGATCGCCCACAGCCCCTGCTCGCCGAAACCCCCGACAAAGAGATAGGGCTTCCCGGTCTGCCGGTCTTCGGCATAGACGGGGTCTATCATATTGTGCATCCCCGTCATTCCGGTCGTAATCAGACGGCCGTTGTCGTCCAGATTCCGCCAGAGGAAAGGTCCGGCCGGGCTGTCAGACCAGGCTACGCCGGTACCGGAGAAACTGCTGTCTCCGACAAGCCCCTGTGCAAAATACATCACATACCGGCCGTCTATGTACCGGACATTGGGCGCCCAGGTGCGGGATCCGTCTCCGAGCCAGTCCGGCTTGTCGCCGTTGAAAGCATCGCACACGAAAGTCCAGTTTACAAGGTCCGTGGAACGATAGACCGGAATATAATAATTACCGTTCTGGGTGGAATAGGCATAGAAATATCCCGTCCGTTCCCGGTCGTCGAACACATCGGGGTCGGCACAGTTGTTCCGGATGACCGGATTGGTGTAGTATATCGTGGGAAAGCCTCCGTCTCCGGGTTTTTCGGGACGCTCATTAAGGCTTGTCCTGCCGCAGGAGGCCGATAGCAGGACAAGCACCGGCAAAAGAAATCTCTTCATGTCTAATCACTCCATCCCGGATTTTGGGTCAGATTCGGGTTCATTTCGCGTTCTTTGGCCGGAATGGGCCATACTTCCACATATTCGCCCAGGGAATACCAGGTGTAGGTCGTCTCACCCCAGATCTGCATCAGGCCGTTGGTGCCGATGGCGCCCCACTGGCCGGAAGAGCGGTCACGGAACTTGCGGTCGTACCACACGCCCCAGCGCAGTTCGTTGAAATACATCGAAAACTCGCCGCCAAGTTCCCAGTAGAACTCGTTGCGGATGCGCTCGCGCATGTCGTCCTGTCCTGCGACCGTCGTGGCAGGCATGCCGGAGGTGTTGAGCAGCACATGACCGGCGCGTTCGCGCACCTTGTTGACCCAGGTCACGGCCTCGTTTGTACGGCCCAACTCGTTGAGACACTCGGCACGCCGGAGCAGAATCTCGGCGTAGCGGCACAGGATCTGGTCTTCCTCATAGACCCAGCGGATGGTGTTCTCCAGGCCTTCGGGAACATATTTGCGCCACAGATAATAATACTTGGAGTTGGTGTCCGTCCGGATGTCATAGGGCTCGCCTGCATCCAGGACATAGGGCCAGCGGAGGGTAAAATCGTAGGCCACGCCCGAAATGCCGCCGTTATACACGGCATAAGGCGTGATGACGGACATCTCCAGACGGGGGTCGCGGTTGTCGTAAGCGGCTCGGATGCGGGCTTCATTGCCGGTCGTCAGGTATCGGGACATATCCGACCCGTATTCGGTCATTTTGCTCCGCTGCGCGGCTGTCATATTGTCGCGCAGGAAGAATACGCTGCGCTCGACAGGCGTCATACTGTGCCAGCCGGGGCAGAAATCCTCCCAGTCAAACTTGCTGCCGTCCGCCATCTCGAAGGACTCGACCCAGGCGGGATTAGGCAGATAGTTGTTCCAGGCACCGCTGGTGACCGCCGTAACGCGGTTGCCGAAGAGCACGGCGCGGGGATTGCCCATGCCGGGCTGCTGGGTACATTGGATGGAGAAGATGATCTCGTCGCACTGCTCGTTGGCCGGCTTGAAGAGTTGTTTGAAACTGTTGGCGCCGGCACCGGTGTAGAGGGCGTATCCCAGTGCCTCGACGGCCTCGAAATCCGAGAGGGCCTGCGTATAATGGGAGGAAGCCTGGGCGGCATCCCGGGCGGCCAGCCACAGGTACGCCTCGCCGCGGTAGGCGTAGGCCGCCCCTTTGGTCACGCGGCCGTAATCGACATCCCCGGCCCTGTATTTGCCCGGCAGGTTCGGTTCTGCGATACAGGCGTCCAAATCTTCGATGATGGCATACCACACATCCAGTTCGGAAGAACGCGCCCGCGTTGCCTTGGAGATGTCATCGATGTATTCCAGATAAACCGGAACACCCCGCCAGCGCACGTTGAGCTGATAGTACGCATAGGCCCGCAGGAAACGGGCTTCCGCCTTGAGCCGGGCTTTCTCTCCGGCATCCATGTCCGGCACTCTGTCTATGTGGGAAATGACATCGTTGGCCCGGAAGATGAAGGTGTAATAGAATTTGAAAATGCTGGAAAAGGTCACGCTGGACGGCATCGCATCCCCGTAGATGTTGTGCTGGTTTTCATACCAGTTTTTGTCGGTATCCATCACGGAAGAGTAGGCATCGTCCTGCACGCGCCAGTTATCCTCGCCGCTGGTGGTACTGTGGCGGTCGTAAAACGAGTTATACACACCCAGCACGGCCTGACGGGCCAGCGTAGCGTTTTCCCAGACGCTGACCATTTCAATGGCCTGCGTGGATTTGAAGTCCATCGGGATACAGGAAAGGGCGGAAACGGAAACCAGGACCGCCAAGCAAAGGAAATAAAATATCTTTTTCATATCTCGACGTATTTAGAAGGTTATATTGACACCTAAGGCCCATTGACGGATGGTGGAATAGCCGCTGGTCGCCCGCATCTCCGGATCCATCCCCGAAAAGCCGGTAATGGCAAAAAGGTTTTCACCGGAAGCGAAGACTCTCAGTTTCTGCATCTTCACATAATCCGTCCATTTTTTGGGAAGGGTATAACCCAAAGACACACTGCGGAGTTTGAGGAAATCGCCTTTTTCCAGGTGCACGGAAGAGACGGCGCTGCTCTGACTGCTGGACAGGTTGGCCAGGCGGGGGCGCGGGGAATTGATATTCGTGCGGGGATCGGACGGATTTTTCGGGTCGAAGAAATAGTGGTTGTCCGCCACCGTCTGCGGGATGGCGTAGCCATAGGTGGTGGAACTGGAATTGCTGGCCAGTCGGTAGTAATAGATGCTGAAACCCGCGGCTCCGCTCCAGTTCATCGAGAAATCGATTCCCTTCCAGCCCAATTCAAACTGGAGGCCATAATAGAACTTGGGTGTAGTGGACACATCTTGGAAACGGGCGTCGTAACTCGTGCCATACAAGCCGTCGCCGTTGCGGTCTGCATAGATGTATTCACCATACCATATCTTGGACTTGTCGATGCCCTGCGAGGGATAGAAACTGTACCCTTGCGCCATCATCGCCTTGAGCCACAGCATATCGTTGGGGGTACGGATCATACCGTCCACGGGGCCGCCGTCCTTGTCAACCGTACCGTCCGCGTGCCAGTAGGTGCCGCTCCCCTGATAGACATCCATCATATAATACTCATTGATCTGATGCCCTTCGATGATGCGGGTGGTCGTTCCGGTCGAAACATCGCCGATATTCGTCTTCCACACGGGAGTACCCGTCCCGGGATCGGTTTCCCAGCCCTCCTGGAGCCTGCCTTTGTACTTGCTCACCCAGTTCTTGTTGAAAGTAAAATTGCCCCGGACGGCGTAATGGAAGCCGGATCCGACGCTGTCGCGCCAGCCCAGTTCGAGTTCGACGCCCCGGTTGGTCACCTCGGCGATATTCTGCCGGGGAGCGGACGCATTACCCATAACCATAAACATTTCGGGGGTGTAAAGGATGCCCGTGGTCAACTTGTCATACACATCCACACTTCCGCTCAAACGATTGGACAAGAAAGCGAAATCCAGGGCCAGATTGGTGACGGCAGTCGTCTCCCAGGTCAGCGCATAGTTTTTGAGCGCCGTGATGGCGATACCGTTGGTGATGTTGTTGCCGACGATGTATTTGGCGGTGCCGTAGGTACTCTGCCAGTCGTAATTGCCGATGGAATTGTTGCCCAACTGGCCCCAGGAGGCGCGTATCTTGAGGTTGCTCAGCGGCGTCCATCCTTTCATCCACGGCTCTTCGCTGATGCGCCAGCCCGCCGAGAAGGAGGGGAATACGCCCCAGCGGTGTTCGGGTGCGAAA
>CAMNQO010000101.1 GCA_946549475.1 uncultured Bacteroidales bacterium | reverse complement strand
GGCGCTCAAATGTCTGGAAAAAGCCCTGGAAGCCTATCCGGGCCGTATAAACTGAGCGATTTTCCCGCAAACCGCGCACGATTATGAAAGACCTCACGCTCGCCATCTGCCTGTACAATGCAGCCAGGTACCTTCCCCAGACGCTACAATGCATTCTGGACCAGACGGTGCAGGATTTCCATCTGATGCTCATCAACGACTGCTCGACGGACGACAGCGTGGCGGTCATCGAGGCTTTCTTTGCCGCGCATCCGCGCCAGTACGAACTCGTCAGCTTGCCCGTCAACGGAGGATTGTGCGCCGGACGCCGCTATGTGGAAGAAAATGCCCGTACACGCTACATCCTGTTCGTGGATGCCGACGACTGTCCCTATCCGGATCTGGTGGAGACGCTCTACGGCAAAATCACTTCGGATGAAGATATCATGGCCGTCGGCTGCCACCTCGAATATATGGGTTCGGAGGGAGAGAAACTGACCGGGGGCATCTATCTGGGATGCAAGACCAAGGAGGAATTTTACGCAAAGGCCGAAGCCGGGAAACTGATTTTTATGCAACCGACCGCCATGTACGACCGTCTGGTCGCCCTTCGGGTGGGCGGGCACAACACGGAAGGTTTCCCCGAAGGCAAGCCGCGCTACCGTGACCTGTGCGAAGACCTGGACCTGTGGTGCCGTATGAGCGACCTGTACACCGAAGGCAAAGCGATTGTCGTGGTGCCTCGCATCTTGTGCCGCTACCGCAAACATGAGAGTGCCATGTCCACGGATTCGATGGGCATGCTCCTGCGCATGAAGCACATCAAGAACAATCTCCGCCGGCGCAGAAGGGGAGAGCAAGACTTGACCTTCATCGCGTTCCGGGACTCGCTGACTGCGGATGAATACCGCTCGATCCGTCGGGAAGCCATCTCCGCCGACAGTCTGCGCAAAGGGTACTTCCGCCTGAAAAATGGCCGCGTCTTTACTGCCTTTTATCTCTTCCTGCGGTCATTTTTGGCAAATCCTTCGTATATTTGGCAGAAAATCAAGTCTAACCTGATACGCCGATGAGAATACTCGTTGATTGCCATTGTTTCGATTATGTGACTTCAGAAGGCGTCAATACGCACATCCGTGGATTGTATAGCGCCATTTTGCGGCAGGCTCCGGAGGATTGGGAGTTTTACTTCGCCGCCAAATATCCGGAAAAGTTGAAATGGGCCGGTTATGTGGCGGACGCCGATTCGGATTTTTCCAATGAAGTGATTTCATCGCGCATTCATTTCGTAAAACTGTCCGACAAGGGGAAACTCCACCGCTTGCTGAGAGAATACCCGAAAATCATTCGGAAGAATCACATCGATTACGCCCATTTCCAGTACACGGCACCTCCATTTACGCTGACCTTGGGCAAGCGGGGCACATTGGGCGGCCGTTGCCGCACGGTGGTGACCTTGCACGATATACTGTTCAAGGATTTCACCCGCTATTTTCCCCTCAAATACAAATTGGTCAAGGGCTTGCTGTTCTATCTGACGGCCAAACGCTCGGATTTGCTCCTGACCGTTTCCGAGTACTCCAAAAGCCGGATATCCCATCATTTTCATATTGCTCCCGACCAGATTTTCGTCACGCCCAATGCCGTGACGCGCGATTTTTGGGAAATAGACGAGGAGCAGGCGCGCGCCTTTGTCTCCGGAAAGGGCGTCGGGAAATACATCCTTTGCGTGAGCCGTTTTGAGCCCCGCAAGCGGCAGAGTCTTCTGCTGAAAATTTATCTGGACATGCGTTTGTGGGAAAAAGGCTACGATCTGGTCTTCATCGGCCGCAAAACGCTTTCCATGCCGGGATTTGACCAGATGATGGCTGCGATGCCTGCGCAGGCGCGTCCGCATGTCATCGTCCATTATCAGGCACCCTATCAGGAGTTGAAACTGTGGTACAAAGCGGCCTCTCTCTTTGTCTATCCCGCCGTTGCGGAAGGTTTCGGCATACCGCCTGTCGAAGCCGGTGCCGCCGGGATCCCTTGCATCTGTTCCAACCGGACAGCGATGGGCGATTTCACTTTCTTCGGTGAAAATCACATTGACTGTGACGATGAATCTTTGCTGCGAAAGCGCATCAGCGCCATCCTGGGGCTGGACGGTCCGGCACAACGGCCTCCGGTCGATGAGATTTCCCGGGAGATTGCGACGGTCTATGACTGGGATGTTATCGCCGGCAAACTGATCGGACACATCTCCGCCGACGCGGCCGCTATCTCTTCCCGCCTCGGTAGATGACAAGTTTTTGTCCGATACGGATATTGTTGTTTTTCAGCCCGTTCCAGCGTTTTATCTGGGCGACGGTGCAGTGATGGCGCAGGGCGATTTTGCCCAGGACATCTCCGCTTTTCACCTTATAGACGATGCGTTCTCCGTCCATTCCGTCCTTGAGTTTCTTGAGAGCGACCGGATTGAACAGGGAATCGGCTTTCCAGGTGTAGATTTCTTCTTCGCGATCAATGAAATGATTGACATAAGCATAGGGGAGGCGCAGGATAAACTCTCCCTCCTTGCCCGGAACAATCTCGTGACGGTATTGGGGGTTGAGCGCCTTCAGGGTGTTGCGCGGGATGCCGGCCACTTTCTCAATCTGCTTGAAATGCAGCATCCGGTTGACGCGGATGGTATCAATCGGTCCCAGGCCGGGCTCCACAACGGGTACGATGCCGTGTTCTTTGTAGTAACGGGTGATGTAGAGGGCGGCGATAAAGGCAGGGAAATAGCCCCTCGTCTCACGGGGCAGCCAGTTGTATATCTCCCAGAAATCCCGTTTCCCGCTGCGTCGGATGGCTTTTTGCACATTGCCGGCACCGCAGTTATAGGATGAAATGGCCAGCGGCCAGTCGCCGAAGACATCATACGCATCCCTGAGATAGCGGGCGGCGGCATCGGCCGATTTATAGACATCCAGGCGTTCATCGACGAAGGAGTCAATTTTCAGGCCGTATTTTTTGCCGGTGGAGTACATAAACTGCCACATACCCCTGGCGCCGGCACGGGATGTCGCCGTGGGATTGAGGGCGGACTCGATGATGGCCATCGCCTTGAGTTCTTCGGGCAAGTCGTAGCGCGAGAACACCTCTTCAAAAATGGGCATAAAGATGTTGCAGCGCCCCAGCACATCGCCCATGGAAGTGCGTCTGCGGTCGGAGTAGAGGGCGAGGAAATTGCGGACGATGCTGTTGTACGAGAGGGGAATGAATGAATTCATCTCATTGAGCCTGCGCACAAATACCGAATCCGGCGTACTGGCGGGAATGGTACCGTCCAAGTCGCCTTCTTCCACCATCCAGCGCAGCGGAGCCTGCTGCCAACGCCCGATCCGGATGTGCAGGCTGTCACTGAGCCGCAACAATTCGTCTGCAAAATCACTGGTGTCCGCCGGGTCGGCCATGTGTCCGTCCGGAAAATCGGCCAGTCCCAGACTGTCCGCCTGTCCGTCCGCCGGGACCGCCAGACTGTCCGCAGCAAGCGCCAGGCTGTCCGAAGCCGGGATTCGTATCTGCACGCTGTCAACGGCAAGAGTGCCGACAGGAAAGAGCAAGGTGAAGAATATCAGTAAAGCAGTCATATCAGAATCTCAAAGCAAGTGAAAGCCCGTAGGCATCGGGAATGAGGGGGCGATAACCATAAGCGGGACGAGCGCCTGAAACACGGTCCATGCCGGCGTAGTCGGCATACGACGAAATCACGGAAGGCTGCACTCGGACGGCCAGGTTGTCATTGACCTCGAAATCGCCCAGGTAGGAAAACACATTGGCGTCGATGACCTGCAGGAGATAGAATCCCACGAGCGCCAGCATCGAATAGTCGCGATAACGGCGGTACTCGTCCCGATACCATTTGGCCGTCTCGGCCGCAATCGGTGTCGAAGCGCTCGTTTCGGGGTCGCTGGCCTGGTTGTAGATCCACCGGTAGCGCTCGTAATTGGTCTTGTTGGTGACATAGAAATGTACGCTGCCCAACAGGCAGGCCCAGTAAACAGGTACTTTCCATGCTTCCCCGTTGTAGATTTGTCCCAGGCCCGGACAGAGCAGGGAATAAAGGGTCGCCCGGCCGGGCAGGGGTTTGCGGTCCGGATGGTAGCAGATGGTTCCGTCCAGCAAGGTCCCCCAGTACATCAGTGCGCCGCCGGCAAAAAACCAGGGAAAAGCATTTTTGCACCATTCGTCTCCGCTGGCCTTGTAGCGGAGATAGGTCCAGGTACCGCCGCCGAAGCCGGCCAGCAGGCCGCCGTAAATGACGGGGAGTTTCCAGTATTGCTTGTTGTAAATCTGCATGCCGCCCACAAAGAGCGCCGAGCCCGCGGCAAGGGTGCCGATGCGGGTTTGTCTTTTGTGCCCGAGACCGCCGAAATACTCATTGAAAGAAAAGAGTTTGTCCGAAGTGTCTCTCTTTTCCTTGACCGTGGTGTCGTTGTATTGCTGGGTAAAAGGACCTGAACGGTCGAACTGGGCATGGCAGAGGGGGCCGCAAACCAACAGGGTCAGCAGGAGGAAAAGCCTTTTCTTCCGGCATCCGTTCCGTATGAGGGACAAAGGGTGCAAGCGTCAGTCTTTTTCAAACATGCCGACAAACGCGTCGAGTTGCTCCTGATTGGAAAAACTGATGGTCACGCGCCCGCTGCCGCCTTTTCCGAGTTTGACATTGACCTTCCCGTCAAAATAGCGGCCGATGACTTCGGCGGCCTTGTAGCAATATTCAGGGAGGTCTTGCGTCTCCTCGGACCTGTCGTGGCGGGACAACTTGGAAACCCGCTCTTCGAGAGCGCGGACGGACAGGCCTTCGCGGATGCAAAGGTCGCAGAGTTGTTCCTGGAGCGCCGTATCTTCCACCCCGAGAATCACTTTGGCATGTCCGACGCTCAGCAGGCCTTCCTTGAGGTCATGCTGGAGTTTGGGGGAGAGTTTCAGCAGGCGCAGGTAATTGGTAATCGAACTGCGCTTCTTGCCCACGCGCTGGGCCATCTGGTCCTGGGTGAGATGACACTCGTCGATCAGCCGCTGGTAACTCATGGCTATCTCGATGGGGTCAAGGTCTTCGCGTTGGATGTTCTCGACGATGGCCATCTCAAGCATGCCCTTGTCGTCCGTCTGGATGATGTAGGCGGGAATCACGTCCATGCCGGCCAACCGGCAGGCCCGGTAACGCCGTTCTCCGCTGACAATCTGATACTTGCCTTCGCTGCGGCTGCGTACCGTGATGGGCTGGATCAGTCCGAGCGCCTTGATGGACTCGCTCAGTTCTTCGAGCGCCTGCTCGTCAAAGGTCATCCGGGGCTGCCAGGGATTGGGCTCGATCAGGTCGATGTGGATCCGGATGATGTCGGAGGCTTTGGGGGCCGTGGCGCCGAGGGTCGAGACAATCTCCTTGTTGACATAGCCCACCGGCCGGCGCATCTCCGCCAGGTGTTGTTCCGCTCCGGGCAGGAGGGCGCCCAGGCCTTTTCCGAGTCCGTATTGTTTCTTTGCCATTATTTGCTGTTCTTTTTGATCACTTCGGTGGCGAAATTCATATAATTGGAGGTTCCGTTGCTGATGACATCGTACAAGATGATGGGTTTGCCGTGGGAAGGGGCTTCGCTCAGCCGGATGTTGCGCTGGATGATGGTGTCGAAGACCAGCGGGCCGAAATGCTCCCGCAAGTCCTCCAGCACCTGGTTGTGCAGGCGCGTGCGACCGTCGAACATCGTGATGAGAAAGCCCTCGATGGTGAGACCGGGGTTCAGTTCGGACTTGATGATGCGGATGGTCTGCGAGAGTTTGCCCAGGCCTTCGAGGGCAAAGAACTCCGGCTGGACGGGGATGATGACCGAGTCGGAGGCCGTCAGCGCATTGATGGTGATCAGGCCGAGGGAAGGGGAACAGTCGATCAGGATGAAATCATACTCCTCCCGGATGGGGGCCAACGCGTTTTTGAGGAGGAATTCCTTGCCTTCCTCCTCAATCTTCTCGGTCTCGATGCCAACCAGGTTGATATTGGCGGGCACCATGTGCAGCGAGGCGATCTCCGTCTGGATCAAGGCGTCCCGGATGTCGAGCGTCCCGTACAGCACTTCGTAGAGCGTACGGTCCTGATTCTGGTCCGGCAGGAAATTCAGGCCGGATGTGGTATTGGCCTGCGGGTCGGCATCGACGATGAGGACTTTTTTCTCCAGTACCGCCAACGAGGCCGCAAGGTTGATGGCCGTGGTCGTCTTGCCCACGCCACCCTTCTGGTTTGCGATTGAAATGACTTTTCCCATATTTTGCAAAAATACGATTTTTCTTTAACTTTGGCAAAAATAGGAGAGATGGATAAAAGCAAAATCTGGAAAGTCATCGCCAATCCCCATGCGGCCAGCGGAAAAATGATGCGTTCGTGGAAAAAAGCCGCCCGATTGATGCAGGAAGCCGGGATAGCGATGGATGTTGATTTTACGCAGCGCAAGCGGCATGCCGTAGAACTCGCCCGGGCGGCCGTCGGAGAAGGTTACCGCCGCTTCCTGGCTGTCGGAGGGGACGGGACGGCCCATGAGTTGCTGGAGGGTATCGCCACCGCCGTCCTCCCGGAAGGAAAACTCC
>CAMNQO010000100.1 GCA_946549475.1 uncultured Bacteroidales bacterium | reverse complement strand
CCGCGGATTTTTCCCAGGAGGATATCTTTCGTACCGGCCATAAAAGGCTGCAAAGATACGAATTTTATACTATATCCTTGATTTGCTCCCAGATTTGCTCGGCCATCCGTTTCATTCCCGGGGCGTTGGGATGAAGCAGGTCGGGTACTCCGTCTCCGTCGTCGTCTTCGGTATACTTTGCGCAATCTTCGCCATAATCCACGACCGCGCAGGGCAGGCTGTAGCGGGCGGCGACATCCTTGACGACCCGGGCGTAGTCCGGACGGCGGTTGAGGTAATCGGTGATGATGCAGACGATTTTGACCTGCGGCCATCTGGCCTTGAGCTGGCGGACCAGTTTGTCATAAGCCTGGGCAAAAAGATAGCCGTCCAGTTCTTCCACCGGCTTGTCAAAGGCATATTCGCCGATGGGAAGCGCAAATCCGGCATCGTTGGTGCCGCCGTTGAGCAGGATGACATCGGGATTTTCCAGGTCGCCGATCCGCTGGAGGAAACTGTACCCGGGATGTCCTTTGGAAACGGTCAGGCTGACGGCCGTGCCGGAGTAGGCTGTGTTGATGTCCAGTTCGGCGTTGCTCATTTTCTCATAAATGAGTTGGTACCAGTAGAGTTGGGCGGGGGAGGTGATGTCCGTCCATTCCTTTTTGTTGAGGTAGCCGTAGCCGAGAGGATAGGGCGTCCAGCCTTTGCAGGTGCTGATGGAGTCGCCCATCACGCCGACCTTGGTCTTGCCGGATGTGCCGCCGGCCACGGGGCAGCCTTCGATGACCGGGTAGCCGATGGTCCCGTTCACCCAGGACGCGGCCCGGATGCGGGGATTGCCGTTGTTGTACAGGAGGGCCTGCGAATTGAGGGTGGCGAGGGCGCCGGCCGTCCCTCCGACGGTCCCGTAGCAGTTGGTGACGCTGCAAGTGGAATCGTAGGCTCCGCAGACGGCTCTGCTGCTTTGGCTGCCGTTGCCGATGACCGTGGGGATGCTGCAGGCGTTGACGCAGCAGCCGGACTTGTCCATTTTGCCGACAATGCCGCCGACACTTGTATCGGAACCGTCTCCCGTGACAGAAGAACTGTAGAAGGCGCAGTTGGCGACGGTGGAGCCGGAACCGGTGACATATCCGGCGATGCCTCCCACATAAATCTTGCTGACGACCGGGGCGCAGCACCAGCATTTGTTGACCATGCCCCCGCTTTCAACCTGTCCTGCAACGCCGCCGACGATATTGAAATCGACGGAGGTGATGCCGGCGGAGGCTGTGACCGTGCAGGAGGAGACGATGCTGTTGTTGGAAACCAGACCCGCGATACCGCCCAGGATGCCTGCGGAAGTGTTCATCGTGCCCGAGCAACTGCAACCCGTGACGGCTGCCGCGCTGCCGTACACCGTACCGGCGATGCCGCCGAATTTGTGCCGTCCGCGTCCGCCGCCGGTGATGACGCCTTGGTCGAAATGACAGTCGCTCACGCCGGTTCCCCAGACATATCCGGCGATGCCGCCGCACTCTCCGCTGTAGGAATCGATGCCTGTATTGCCGTCCACCCGGCAACCGCTGATTCCGTAGGCCTTGAGATAGCCGGCAATGCCGCCGATATATTTGTTCCCCTTGAGGGTAATGCCCCGGGAGCGCGAATTGACCACGGAACCTCCGGATACCAGTCCGGCGATGCCGCCCAGGGTGTCTTTTGCCTCGATGGTGCAGCCCTCGCTGGTGCTTGACACGATGCTTCCGGCCGTTACCCATCCGGCGATGCCGCCCACCAGGCATCCCTCCTGGCTGCTGATGCTGCCTTTGAATGTGCAGTTCTCGATGACGGCCGTTCCGCCGATTGCGCCGGCCACGCCGCCGATGCGGTGACATTCGCCGACGATACTTCCCTCGAAAATGCAGGAGGAAACGCGGCTGGCATTGCGTGCATAACCGACGATGCCGCCCGTATTGTGCCCGTTCGCCGAGGTCTGGATGACTTGTACGCTGGCTTCGGCCCGGCAGGCGCTGATGCAGCCGCCGTCCATCCGGGCGACAAACGCCGCGCTGTTTCCGTAGGCCGCTTCGTTGCGGGCCTCTTTCAGCACGATATTGCGGATGTCCGCTCCCTCCGATGTGTAGCCGAACAGACCGGTTCCGCCCGCGTCGCTATAGGTCGTGAAAAAGGAAACATGGGAGATGCTGTGCCCTCCGCCGTCGTAGCGCCCCTTGAAATAACGGGCTACGCAGTTGCCGATGGTCTCCAGCCGTCCGCCGGCGAAATCCAGGTCGGCCGTCTGTACATAGGCGTCCGTCAGGAAGGATGCCGTTCCGGCGTTGCAGAAACGCGATACGGAGTCCAGGTCCTCCCGGGTGGCGATCAGCCAGGGATTGTCCGGCGTGCCGCGTCCGCCGCTGAAATGGATGACAGGCTCGGCCTGCGGTTCTTCGGGGGTGTCCGGCTTTTCGGGTTCTTCCGGTTTCTCCGGCTCTTCCTGTTTGCCGGACGGGTTGTTGGGCCTTTCCGTAATGACCGGAAGGGTCTGGCAGGACAGAAATAGCAGTAGGACAAGCGGCAGGGCGGTCAGTTTTTTCATCGTGTTTTATCTCTCTGGTGAGTGCGAAGTTAACAAAAAATAGTTATATTTGTCCATATTAAATTTAGTACTTTATGAATCACGAGAAATCAGTTTCTTATGTGTCTCCTGTCACCAAGGAGGCCCGTTGGGTCTGTCCGCAGTGTCTGTGCCTCTCGTTTGCGGGTGACGGCGCCACGGAGAATTATTCGGAGATTACCCTCGACTGGGGAGATTAACACTGTACTGCGATGAAAAAACCTGTTCTTTTGATGATACTGGTGCTGGCCGACATCCTGACGGTATCTTGCGCCAAGGAAAAACTGACCGAAAATGATGTCTTGGGTGCCGGATCCGCTTCTGCCGTCCGTTTTGAAGCCTCCACGGCATCGATGCGCTCCAAGACGACCATCGAAAACGGAGAAGGCAGCGAAAGGCTGGTCAAATGGGCTGCCGGGGACGAAGTTGAAATCTGGTGGCCCGAAGGCTCCCATGCAACGGCCGCGGCCCTTTCTGCCGGTCCTGTCACGACCCTTGCGGCCGATGTCCCTGCTGCGGACCGATATTATGCCGCCTATCCGGCTTCTGCCGCCGTCTCGCTGGACGACGGAGCGCTGACCTTGCAGGTCCCCGAATCGCAGAGCGGACTTTTCGCACAGGCGAATATCTCGGTCGCCACCACGACGGGTACTGCCCGCAGTTTTGCTTTCCGCAATGCCACGGCGATGGTCCGTTTTGTCATGGCCACTTCCGGGTACACCCGTGCCGAGTTCCGTGGAGCCAAGGGCGAAGTCCTGGCCGGTGCCGTGCCGGTCTCTTTTGTGGATGACGGCATTGCGTTCGGAGATGTCTCCAACGCGGCCACGGCTGTCGAAATCAGCCTTTCGGGCGCCGGAGAATACTATTTTTCCATTTTGTCCGGCGACCCCCTGTCCGAAGGATTTTCCGTGGCTTTGTATAAGGGAGAAGAGACTTATCCTTCCGTCTATCTGCCCGTGAGCGTTTCCCGCGGGCGTTCCACCCTCATCAACCTCGGTACGCTGGATAGTCGTCTGGTGACGGATTATTTCGTCACGCCGGAAGGAGCCGGTCTCAAGAACGGCCGCAACTGGGACAACGCTTTCGGTACGGACGAATTGCGCGCGTTGCTCCGCCAGCCTGTAAACGGAGACAATGTCCAGATAGACGAGGAGGCTTTCTTCAAGGCCGGTGTGCTCGACGGCGTGACATTCCGCATGGCCGAGGGAGATTATTATCTGGCCGGCGAGGCCGGAGGCAATGTCAAAGTGGAGTTTTCCGGTTATCCCGCCCAGGTCAGGATGAATTTCCTGGGCGGCTATCCGCAGGGACTCGGCGGTATCGATATAGGCGGCCGGGACATCGAGGCGCATCCGACGGCTTTCACCGGAAACAATGAGGCTTCCATCCTGACCCTCGGCAACCAGGTCTCTCTCTCTTTTGACGGTATTTCTTTCAGCGGCGTGAGGACCCAGGCCGAAGAAAAAATCGCCGTGTTTGTCGCCGCCGGCTCTACCGGCGATGCGACGGTCTCTTTCTCTTCCTGCCGTTTTACGGACAACAAGCAGACGACCAGGCAATTTACAGGTGCCTCCGTGAGCGTGTACAAGGGCACGGCAACGCTGGAAGACTGCTATTTCTCCGGCAACCAGTCCCGCAACGGAAGTTGCCTGAATGCCAATGGTGCTTCCGTCGTCCATGTGAGCCGCTGTACATTTGAAAACAACGAGACCTGGAACACCTCCGGCGCCCTGCAGAACCAGGGCGGAACGCTGACGGTCGATGACTGCGTCTTCCGCAGCAACCAGGCCGGGACCGACTCCACATTATATGCGGCCGGCGGCGCTTTCCACGCCAACGGAAAGGGAGGCGTGACGACCTTCAACGACTGCACCTTCTCCGACAACCGCGCCAAAATAGGCGGTGCCATCTCCCTGCAGAATACGACCGTTATCTGCAACCGTTGTACCTTCTCCGGCAACACGGCCTGGCGGGCGGAAGGGACCCATCCGACCGACCGTTCCGGAAAAATGGCCGGCGGTGCCATCTGTCTCAACGATGCCTCGGCCAGCCTGACGCTCAATGCCTGTCAATTTACGGATAATTCGGCTCCCTATGCCTGCGGCGGTGCCATTTATTCCAACCAGGCGGGGGAGGTGCAGATCAATGCGGGCACGGCCTTCAGCGGTAATACCAGTTATTTCAACGGCGGTGCCATCTATGCCAATACGGGCTTGACGATTCAGGGCGCCGAAAACAACCGGGTCTTCTTTACCGGCAACAAATCCCTTCATTCCGGCAATCAGATTGCCAACGGCGGCGCCGTCACATTGGATGGAAAGACCCGCACCGTGATGGCCTATGTGCTCTTTGACGGCAATACGGCCGGTCAGGCAAGCGACGGCACGGTCAATTTCTCCAACGGCGGTGCGCTCTGTATTTACGGAGTGACCTCCTTCCAGGCCGACGACTGCGAGTTTACCGGCAATTTCGGCCGCAACGGCGGCGCGCTCAACCTGGAACTGGGCGGAGCGACCACCTGCGGGTTTACCCGTTGCCATTTCCACGACAACAATCTGTCCTACACGGGCAATGCCGGCAATTTCTCCGGCGGAGTCGGACGGATCGGTTACGGGAAAGCCTCCTTTACCGACTGTATTTTCAAAGACAACAGTTCTTACAACCGTAGCGGTGCCTTCCATCTCAATGCCAACAAGGCCGCTTCGATTGTCTGCACCCGCTGCTCTTTTGAAAACAACAGTACCGCCGGGCCCGGGGGTGCCATCGGTGTAGAATATGGCTCGGCCAGCCTGACGGGCTGCACCTTCTCCGGCAATCACAGTGCGGGCAACGGCGGCTGTCTGTACCTGGATGCCAATGCCGTGAAGATGGATGCTGAAGACTGTTCCTTCACCGGCAATTATACTTCCGGAACCGGTCAGTTCGGCGGCGTGATGCGGACCCAGTCCGACATGGAAGTCAACTACGACCGTTGTGTTTTCGACGGCAACTATTCCGCCAACCGGGGTGCTGTCTTCGGACTCAACGCCAGTACCCGCGTGCGGATGAACGAATGTCTGCTCAAGAACAATCATGCCGCCACCGGTGGCGCGATCCAGTGCGGAGCAAATGTGCTGCTCTATATGAACCGGGTGACATCCTACAACAACTGGACGACCAACAACAACGGCTGGGGGGTGACCGTCCATTCCGGCAATGCCAACATCTGCATGAACAACTGTACGGTGTATGGCTGCCATACAACCGCTTCCACACCCGGCAACAATGTCGCCCTCAACTCGGACGGTGGCTGGCTCATCACCAACAGCACGGTCATCGAAGCGGCCAATACCGCCGTCGTCCGTGCCAACGGTACCCGCAAACTGGCCGTTTGCAACAACATTTTCATCAATACCTCCAATCCGGACAAAGTCTTCACCTTGAAGTCGGCCGGTATTTTCAATGATTTTGGCCACAATGCCTTGAGTTTCAATTCCGCTCCGTCCAGCCCTGCGCTTTCCGCAAGCGACAAGATTGCCGTGACGGAGAGCACCCTGGGCGGCAGTTACAGCGAGCAATGGAGTACGCTTCCGTACTATGCCGCTTATCTCTGGAACGGTCCGCTCAACGGTTTCACCGCAGCGACGCAGGCCGAAGTGGAAAATACGATGAAGACCGGTTATCCCGAGACGGACGGCGTACATACGGGCATCAGCAACATCGGCCTCGATTTCTACAACTGGCTGTCATCGCTGGACGATGCGGCACCTTTCGCTCCCGGCACCAAACCCGGCTCACAGGCCGGTCCGCAGGCCGGGGACGATGCGACCAAAAGCATCAGCATCCTGGCCATAGGCAACAGTTTTTCCGTCGATGCCATGCAGTATCTGTATGACATCCTGCAGGATGCCGGTTACGATAAAATCGTTCTCGGCAATCTCTACATCGGCGGCTGCTCGCTCCAGACCCACGCCGGACATTTTTCCGGCAATGCCACCGCTTATACTTATTATAAGAATACGACCGGGTCCTGGACGAGTACGGCATCGACGGCGCCGCTGACGGCGCTCG
>CAMNQO010000099.1 GCA_946549475.1 uncultured Bacteroidales bacterium | reverse complement strand
ATAGAACGGAAGTTTCCTAAACTTTAAATAGTGGTTCGATTCCACTAGGGGCTACACAATATCCATTTGCGATTCTAACCCCCATCAATCATGACATTCAACGGAATCATCGTGGGAGCGGCCGTTTTTCTGAGCATCGGGATTTGCCACCCGGCCGTCATCAAAATGGAATATGCGTTCGGAAAGCGGAGCTGGTGGGTCTGGCTGGTCGCCGGCCTGATTTTTTCCTGCATTTCGCTTTTTGTTCCCAACGAGGTCGTTTCGACCATCATCGGCGGTTTCGCCTTTTCCTGCTTCTGGGGTATTCACGAGATGTTTCTCCAGGAGAAGCGGGTGCTGCGCGGCTGGTTTCCCGAGAATCCCAAGCGGCATGCCTATTACGAGGCACGCCGGAAGGGATTGGAGCGCTAATTCAGAAAAAAGACGATTTTTTTGAAATGTCGCTTGCGATATAATTTTTTGTCGTATATTTGTATCGTGAACGATATAAATGGTCGTTCCCGGTCAATCCGGCAAGCGATTGTATTAACATTTAAATATTGTATTATGGACAAGAACAAATCTATTCAGGTGCTTCAGGCCTATGCGACCGGCCTCGCCGCACAGTCTCTTCAGCACAAAGTGCAGGGTAAAATCTTCGCCAGCCAGGGATATGCCAAATTGGGCGAGAAATATGCGGAACACGCAAGCGAAGAAATGGACTGGGTTGACAAGTTCATCGACCGTCTTCTGGATCTGGGTGCGACCCCTCAGGTCGAGGCTGCTCCCGCGATGTCCGTGACCACCGACCCCGTCGAGTATATCAAAGCGGACCTGGCCGTTTCTCATGAGCAGGTGCCCATTCTGCAAGGCGTCACATCTTCTCTCCAGGATGATTTCAAGACCTACGACATCCTCAGGGATTATGCGTTGGACGAGGAGGAAGATATGTTCTGGAGCGAGACCCAACTCGAATTGATTGAGAAAATCGGTCTGCAGAACTGGCTGGTAAAGCAAATGTAATTGTCGGTATGAAACGAATCATTGTCCTGCTGGCTATGCTTCTTACGCTTCCGGCCGGGGCACAAAATGACGAGAATATGGCAAAGATTTATGATTTCAAAGCCCTCAGTAACAAGGGTGTCGAAGTGGATTTCGCGCAGTATGAAGGCAAGGTGCTGATGGTCGTGAATACGGCTTCCAAATGCGGATTCACTCCGCAATACGATGGCCTGGAGGCCCTTTACAAGAAGTACAAAGATCAGGGACTGGTCATCGTGGGTTTCCCTTGCGACCAGTTTGCACACCAGGAGCCCGGCTCCGATAGTGAGATTGCTGAATTTTGCCGTCTCAATCACGGCGTGACCTTCCCTTTGATGGCCAAAATCGAGGTGAACGGCAGCAATGAGCACCCCATTTACACCTATCTGAAGTCCCAGGCTCCTGCCGAGAAATATGAAGGACTCAAGGCAAAAGCCTCCGCCGCCCTTTTCAAGAGCATCAGCAAGAGCGTGGAGAAAGACAGCGATATCAAATGGAATTTCACCAAGTTCCTGATCGGGCGTGACGGGACCACCGTCAAGCGTTTCCCTCCTACGACGACTCCCGAGACGATTGAAAAAGACATTCAGGAGATGCTTTGATGGACGACGGGCGTTTCAGACTCGACAACCAACTTTGTTTCCGCTTGTACACCGCTTCGCGCCTTCTCACGCAAGCCTATCATCCCTTGCTCAGTGAGTACGGGCTGACCTATCCGCAGTATCTGGTACTGCTGGTATTGTGGGAGAAGGACGCGCAGCCGGTGAATGATATTGCCAAACGCTTGCTGCTGGAGACCAATACGATAACACCCCTGCTCAAGCGCATGGAGGCGGAAGGGTTTCTTACGCGGGCCCGGGGCACGACGGATGCGCGTCAGATGATTGTTTCGCTTACTCCACAAGGCAAGAGTCTGCAAAAGAAAGTTACGCACGTTCCCGAGAAAGTCGGCAGCGCCGTTCTCTGTGAAAGCGTTACGCCCGAAACAATCCCCGCTCTCTTTACGATGCTCGACGATGTCATCAGGCGGTTGGGCGACAAGCAATAGACCTTTGTCCTGTGCTTGCTGCGGCGGCATTGGGCGGAAATCCGTCTGCGGGAGAGGGAAGGGGCTATTGACGGGCTGCTTTCCGTCGAAGGTCAAACCAGGCCAGGATGGCAATCGTAAGGGCGCCGGAAAAATTCAGGATCAGGTCTATCATCGTATCTTTCAATGCTTCTCTTCCGATGCGCGGAACGGCTGCCTGGTCAAAGGTCCCGCTGCTCTCCAGAAATTCCTGTGAATTAAGCCCGAAAAGTCCGTCAATGACAAATTCGGCGATTTCCCAGACGGCGCCGATGGCTACGGAAAAGCAGAGAATCCAGATGGAAACGGCCAGACGGGACAGTTGCGGTTCACCCTGCCCGATCTTGGTAAAAGGCAGGATGAGACCGTAGGCGACGATGCCCAGCATCAGCCCCGAAATGCCGTGCAGCACCGTATCCCACCAGGCGAAGCGTCCGTAGAAATTGTTTACATCGCCCAGAATCAGGGAACAAAAACAGAAAACGACAAAGAAGATTTCCATGTAGATCGGGATCCTGACCGGCAGGTTTTTGTTCAGCATGTAGGGGAGGAAAAGGACGAACATCATCACGACGGTCTCGAACATCTGGAAGATGATTCGGCTCCGGTCGCCGTCGTCCTCTACGATAAACAAAGATACGCCGCCGATGATGAGCAGGATGGCGCAGGCGATGAACATCAGCCTGGAGACAAGAGGAAGTTGGAATCTTTTGTATTTCCACATAAGTTTAGGTGTGATTAAATCTATTCAGAAGCGTCTATGCCTCCAAAGCCAAAGATAAACAATAATTTAACAATATAATAATTATTCGTATCTTCGCGCCCGAAAACGGAATGAATTGGATTTTGTTGCCGGCACAGGGCTGGCAAATGTTTGATTGACAGTATGAAAATTAAAGGATTATTCAGGCCTAAACTATTTACGACACTCAAAAATCCTTACGGCAGGAAAGATTTTGTCCGGGACTTGCTTGCCGGAATCATCGTCGCTATCGTGGCTTTGCCGCTTGCCATTGCGTTCGGCATCGCATCGGGAGCAAGCCCGGAAGCCGGTATTCTGACAGCCATCGTCGCCGGCTTCATCATCTCTTTCCTGGGCGGCAGCAAAGTCCAGATCGGCGGACCGACCGGTGCCTTCATCGTTATCGTTTACGGCATCATCCAGGAATATGGGATGAACGGCCTTTTCATCGCAACTTTCATGTCCGGTGCATTCCTCATATTGATGGGCGTGCTTCGTCTGGGAACCATTATCAAATATATCCCTTATCCGATTGTCGTGGGCTTTACCAGCGGTATCGCCCTGACCATTTTTGCCACCCAGGTCAAAGACCTGTTCGGGCTTCGGATAGAGCATGTTCCCGCTGGTTTCATTGATAAATGGGCGGTGTATTTCAACCATTTTGACAGTGTGAACTGGTGGTCGCTGCTGATCGGTGCGGCCAGCATCCTGATCATTGTCTTCACGCCCAAACTCAGCCGTCGCATACCGGGCTCGCTCGTCGCCATCATCCTGATGACACTTTTCACCCTGCTTCTCAAGCGGATGGGCGCGGATGGCATCGAGACCATCGGTGACCGCTTCTCCATCTCAAGCGCACTTCCTCAGCCGGAAGTGTTGCATATCAGTTGGGATGACATCACCCATCTGGCACAGCCTGCAATGGTCATCGCGATGCTCGGCGCCATCGAATCTCTGCTTTCTGCCGCCGTGGCCGATGGTGTGATCGGTGACCGTCACGACAGCAACCAGGAACTTCTTGCGCAAGGGGTGGCCAACATGGTTTCCCCGCTCATCGGCGGGATACCTGCTACCGGTGCCATCGCCCGGACGATGACCAATATCAACAACGGAGGGCGCACGCCCGTTGCCGGTATCATTCACGCCGTAGTGCTGGCGCTCATCTACCTGTTTTTCATGCCGCTGGTCAAGTATATCCCGATGGCTTGCCTGGCAGGTGTGTTGGTCGTTGTCTCTTACAATATGAGCGAGTGGCGCAGTTTCAAGGCTATCCTCAAAAATCCCAAGTCCGACATCATCGTCCTTTTGGTGACTTTTTTCCTGACCGTAATCTTCGACCTGACCATTGCCATCGAGGTGGGGGTGCTGATTGCTTGCCTGCTTTGTATGAAGCGGATGGCAGAGACCACCAATGTCTCCGTCATCAGTGACGAGATTGACCCCAATGCCGATGCCGATGTGCAAGGCAATCTGGAGCATCTGATCATACCGGAGGGAGCCAAAGTCTATGAGATCAACGGCCCCTATTTCTTCGGTATTGGCAACAAATTCGAAGAGATGATGGGGGATATGGGCGGCAGGGCCAAAGTCCGTATCATCCGTATGCGCAAGGTGCCTTTCATCGACTCAACCGGTGTTCACAACCTCTCGAATATGTGTCTCATGTGCAGGCAAATGGGGGTAAAAGTCGTGCTTTCCGGTGTTAATCCCCGCGTGATGAAGGTGCTTCAGGATGCCGGCATGGAAGAACTGGTCGGTAAAGAGAACATCTGCAGCCACATTAACATCGCCCTCCGGCGTGCCGAAGAAATTCTGACAGAAAAGGCGTGATTGTCGCAGGATGAAGGCCGCCGTTCGCCGCGGGGGATCGGGATTAGCCACGGCTATGCCGTGCCTTTTCCCTTCCTCCTCGCCGGAGGGGCCCTTGCAAAGCGGTGAATGGCATTTCGTCCCTTCGGGGTCTCTTGGCTGTTTTCGGTTCCATCGCACATTCCCCACCGGGATTTCGTCGGGCTGTGCCCTCCGACATCCCCGCCCGCCTGCGGCGGGCTTTGCAAAGCGTCAGAAAAAAATCAGCGCCCAAGCAAGCTTGGCACTGATTTTTTTCTTCCGCTTTGCGGTGGGGAAGGGATTCGAACCCCCGGTACGGTCACCCGCACACCTGTTTTCGAGGCAGGCTCCTTCAACCACTCGGACACCCCACCGATTACGGGGCAAAGATAGGCATTTCTTTTGATTTTTTAGTAACTTTGCAGCCGTTTTTTGAATAGATACGATATGGGCGATTTATTTATGGGAACGGGGATAGCGCACAATATCCTGCTTTTTGCCGTTGTGATTGCGAGCGGTCTGCTCCTGGGCAAGTATAAATTCAAAGGAATATCCATCGGTTCGACTTGGATTTTGTTTCTCGGCATCATCTTGAGCCATTTCGGTTTTCGGGCCGACCCGACGGTGCTGGCCTTCATGAAGGATTTCGGTCTGATTCTGTTCGTATTTTCCATTGGTTTACAGGTCGGCCCGGGATTTTTCCAGTCTTTCCGCGCGGGGGGTGTGAAACTCAATCTGCTGGCGATGGGCCTGGTTTTGTTGGCTGTGGTCGTGACGGTGACGATTCATTTTGTGACAGGCGAGAGCCTGGAGACGATGGTAGGCGTGATGTCGGGTGCCGTGACCAATACGCCGGGGCTGGGTGCGGCGCAAAACACGATGAACGAAGTGCTGGTCCAGGGCGGAATGGCTTCCGAACTGGCGGCGCAGCAGTCTTCCACCCTGGCTTCGGCCTATGCGGTGGCCTATCCGCTGGGCGTGCTGGGCGTGATTCTGATTCTCATCCTGATCAGGCCGCTCTTCAAGGCGGACCTGGCTTTTGAAAAGGAGCAGCTGGACAAGGAAGATCCCGCTTCGTCCGAGGCGGCGCGGCGGATGCACTGCGAGGTGCGCAATCCGGCTATTTTCAATAAGCCGCTGGCGCAGATCGTCGGAGAGATGGCCGGAAAACTGGTGGTCTCGCGGGTGATGCGCGGCGACGATATTTTTATCCCGGACTCCAAGACGGTGCTTCAGGAAGGAGATAAAGTGCTGATTGTCACTTCTCAGAATCATGTGGACGCGGTCCGTATCATCTTCGGTGAGGAGATTCCGATGCACTTGAAGGACTGGGTCACGCGGGACGAGCATTTCGTGGGCAAACGACTGGTGGTGACGAAGTCTTCGGTCAACGGCAAGACCCTCCGTCAGTTGAACATCCGGGCCAACTATGGCGTGCAGGTGACGCGCGTGCTGCGTGCGGACGTGGAATTGGTCGCACGCCCCAACCTGATTCTCCAGGTCGGCGACACCATCCAGGTGGTCGGAACGGAGGCGGGCATCCGGGAATTGGCCAACCAGGTGGGCAATCATCCCGACAAACTCAACCGGGCCAACCTGATTCCGATTTTCTTCGGTATCGCCGTCGGGGTCATTTTCGGTTCGATTCCCATCCATTTCTCTGGTATTCCCCAGCCCATCAAACTGGGTCTGGCCGGAGGACCGCTGATTATCGCCATCCTGCTGGGCTATTTCGGTCCCAAGTGGAAAATCACGACCTACACGACGGTGAGCGCCAATATGATGATCCGTGAACTGGGCATCAGTTTCTTCCTCGCGGCCGTGGGGCTCGGAGCGGGAGAGTCTTTCGTTTCTTCGCTGCTCGGCGGAGGCTACTGGTGGATTCTCTACGGCTTCCTTATCACCGTCATCCCGGTCCTGACCATCGCCCTGCTGGCCCGCTACGCCTTCAAGGTCAATTTCTACCAGATTTGCGGCCTGCTGGCCGG
>CAMNQO010000098.1 GCA_946549475.1 uncultured Bacteroidales bacterium | reverse complement strand
ACGCTCCCCTGCCGGAGGATTCTCCCGCCGCCCGTTTCGTCAACAACATCGCGTCTTTCGCCTTCTATGACGAGAAACTGTTCGGCCGGCCGTCAGACAGCGCGGAAAGCCAGAAGGACATCCTGTCCAAGACCCTCACGGACAAAGGCCTGGGCTATGGAAACAAGCCCAAAGGCGTGCTGAAGTTCCACAAATACGCCGACGGAGAGATCCGTACGGCCATCGCCGAGCATCTGGTGGAAGCGCAGAACTACATGCGCAACGCGGACGGAAGCGCCAACATCGTCGTGACGATTTCTCCCGAGCACCGTCCCCTGTTTGAAAAAGCGGTGGAAGAGGTACAGGCGGTATTCGAAGCCCGCTACGGCGTCAAATACAACATCCGTTTCACCTACCAGAACAAGGCGACCGACACCATTGCCGTGGATGCCCAGAACGAACCGTTCCGCACCAGCGAAGGCAAACTCCTGTTCCGTCCCGCCGGACACGGCGCCCTCATCTACAACCTCAACGCCCTCGCCGAGGAAGTGGTCTCCATCAAGAATATCGACAATGTGGCCTGCGAGCGTATGCTGCCTGTGACCGCCTTCTACAAGAAGGTCTTGATGGGCAAATGTCTGGAACTGCGTGACCGCATCTTCGGCTACCTCAAAGCCTTGGACGAGGGGGCCAGTGAAGCCCTCTGCGAGGAGATTGAAGCCTTCCTGGACAAGCAACTCTGCATCACGCTGCCCAAGGCCGCCGATTTCACCACGCGGGTGGAGACGCTGCGCCGCAAACTCAACCGGCCCATCCGTGTCTGCGGCATGGTCCGCAACGAGGGCGAGCCGGGCGGCGGTCCCTTCATCATCGCCGAAAAAGACGGCAGCACCTCCCTCCAGATTCTCGAGAGCGTACAGATCAACAAGGGCGAACAGGGTGCCTCCGACGCCATCGGGGCGGCCGTCTTCGAGGCCACGCATTTCAATCCCGTGGACCTGGTCTGCTGCCTGCACGATTACAAGGGAGAGAAATTCGACCTGCTCCGGCATGTGGACGAGGAAGCGGGCTTCATCAGCAGCAAGAGTTATGAGGGCCGCGAACTCAAGGCGCTCGAACTGCCCGGTCTGTGGAACGGCGCGATGAGCGACTGGAACACTCTCTTTGTCGAGGTTCCGCTGGAGACCTTCAACCCCGTCAAGACGGTGCTCGACCTGCTCCGCCCTGCCCACCAGGGATGAAAGGTTTGCATTTTGTGCAAAAAAAAACTAACTTTGTCCGATTTATCCGAAAAAAGGCTTAAAACAATATCTGATATGGCAAAAGAGAACAACGAAAAAGCCCGTGAGGCGGCAGCGGTCGAGGCTGTGTCCAAGACTGATAAGTTTTTCAAAGACAATGCAAAGTGGCTTATCGGCGTGAGTGTCGCCGCCGTCGTCATCACCCTCGGCATCCTGGGATATGAGCATTTTGTCCGTGCGCCGAGAGTCGCGGAATGTCGTGCCAAGATGTTTCCCGCCGAGAATGCGTTCAAGGCCGGGGAGTACGAGAAAGCGTTTGCCGGAGACGAAGACATCACCGGTTTCGAGGAAATCATCGACACATACGGCAGCGCCGCTGACAAGAGTGCCTGGATGTACGCCGGTGTGTGCCAGTTGCAACTGGGCAATTTTGAGAGCGCCATCGCTTATCTGAAAAAATACGACGGCGGAGAGCCCATCCTCGCGGCCCGTGCCCTTGCCTGCATCGGCGACGCGTATGTCGGACTGGACCGGAACGCGGATGCGCTCGTCTGGTATCGCAAGGCGGCTTCCAAGGCGGACAACATGTTTGCGGCCACTTACCTGCTGAAAGCGGGCATCGTATGCGAAGAAATGGGCGACAATGCCCAGGCCCTTGCCTTCTACAAGGAAATCAAGGACAAATATCCCCAGAGCATCGAAGGTTACGAGATTGACAAATACATTGCAAGGATAGACAAATAAGAAGAGTATGGGAAGAGCGTTCGAGTTCCGCAAGGAAAGAAAATTCAAGAGATGGGGCCACATGGCCAAGACCTTTACCAAGATCGGTAAGGAAATCACCATTGCCGTCAAGGCCGGCGGTCCGGATGTGACCGGCAACCCCCGCCTGCGCGCCCTTCTGCAGACCGCCCGCAGCGAAAATATGCCCAAGGACAACATCGAGCGGGCCATCAAGCGGGCATCCGAAAAAGACCAGGCCGATTACAAGGAAGTCGTTCTCGAGGGCCGCGCCCCCCACGGCATCGCCGTGCTGGTGGAGTGTGCCACCGACAACAACAACCGCACCGTGGCCAATGTCCGTTCCTACTTCAACAAGTTCGGCGGCAGTCTCGGCACCTCGGGGAGCGTGGACTACATGTTCGACCGCAAGAGCGTCTTCCACTTCAAGTCCGACAAACCCTACGACCTGGAGGAACTGGAACTGGAGATGATCGACTACGGCGTGGAGGAGATTTTCGAGGAGGAAGACGAGGACGGAAACAAGACCATCTGCGTCTATGGTGAGTTCACCGCTTTCAACGAAATCCAGAAGTACATCGAGGAAAACGGCTTTGAACTGGTCTCCGCCGAGTTTACCCGCCTGCCCAACACGGACCTCGTGGACCTCACGCCCGAGCAGCGCGCCGAGGTGGACAAACTCGTTGAAAAGATTGAAGAGGACGAAGACGTCCAGAATGTCTATACCAACCTCAAACCTGCGGAATAGTCGGTGAAGCCGCGTCCCCGGACTGCGACTCCCACCTCCACTTGTCCTTCCATTCAATGGTGAAGCGTCCGTCGTCCCCGAAGCGTATGGGCAGCCAGACATATCTCCCGTCTATGGCGTTGGCGGGATTCCACCGGTCACCGATATAGATATAAGCATCCGGCTTGCCCTGAACGGGCAGGATGTAGGTGCTTTGCGAGTGAAAAGTGGTGCGGGTAGTGTCGCCGACGCAGGGGTCGCCCAATTCTTTCCACTCTCCGAAAATGCTGTCCGACACGGCTGAACGGGCCTGGTTGGGCGTCCAGCCGGTACAGCCCGACATCATCAGGTAATACTTGCCTTTGCGTTTGAACAGGGCCGGCGCTTCCATGAAGCGTCCGACAAAGAAGCGTCCGTAGCGACCGGTATGGGACAGATAATCCTCCGAGAGTTCGGCAATGTGCAATGTACTGTTCTCTTCCGATGCGTAGATGTGATAAGCTTTCCCGTCGTCATCGACAAACAAGGTCATGTCCCGGGCCATCTGTCCTCCCGGCAGGTCCCGGCCCAGGATATTGAGCGTGTCGGCATCCCCGGGCAGGCTCCCCCCGTCGAAAGTCAGGGACAAAGCCGGGCTGTCCCCTTTGTGGATGTCCAGGATATTGAAGGGCTCATGCCCGGCATTGGGACGCACGGCCCTGAGATAGGTATAAGGACCTGTCACCCGGTCGCTGACGGCGACGCCGCTCAACGCGCCCTGATAGCCTTTGCCTTTGGGCTCGAGATGAAACCACATGACATACTGGCCCGTCTTTTCGTTTCTGATGACTTTGGGCCTTTCAAGGATACAGCCTTGCTCGATGTCGCTGCCCGAGAAAAGAGGATGGACGGACAGGGCAATCCCTTCATCGTTCCAATGATACAGATTGCGTGAGGAATAACAATGGACGCCCACATTGGCGAAGTTGCCGCTTTCGCCTTCCGTTTTGTGTTCCCCAAACCAATAATACACGCCCTCGTCAAACAGGAAGCCGCCTCCGTGCGCATTGATGTGAACGCCGTTGTTATCCGGCCAGACAGCGCCGGGACGGAAACAGCTGCCTCCGGAGGGACAGGAGCACGCCGGAAAGAGCAACAGGGCTGTCAATACATACAGGCTATGGAAAATCATCGTTTTCATTGCTGATAAAAAAAGGAATTGGGATTGTTGACGGGGTCGCACCGGAATCCTTTCTGCGGATTCATCCTGACATCTTTGCACCGGAAGGCGCTTACCGCCACCTCCCGGTCGCCTTCGAATGAATTGTCCTCGATGGTCACCCGGTTGCAGTTCTGGACATCGATATACGGCAAGCCCGTGAAAATGGGTTTGTACCGGCCGCTTTGTTCAAATGTATTGTTGCGGATGAGCAGTTCGTCCACGCTCAGGGCATAAATGACCTGCGCATCGAAAGTTGTTATCCGGTTATTCTCGAACAGAATCCTGCCGTGATAACAGCCTTTCGTTCTTTCCGACTTGGGTATTTCGGGCGAAATCTGCAAGACCGACTGCGGTGCCTCCCCTCCTTTCCCCATATCGACGAAAGTATTGTTCCGGATGACGACATCGCGCACATCACCTGACTCAAACCAGGAGTTGGTGTCGCCCGCGATGAGGATGCCGGCCATCATGGAATCAAAATAGCAGTCTTCTACCAAGACCGGCCTGGGCGTCGAGACCAGGATGCTCCGCGCCCGGTTGTTTCTCACCGTGCAGCGCTGCATCACCAGAGAGGCGGTATTGGTCAGATTCTCCACGGTCAGGCGTACCGACGGGGCCGGCCGGGACAGGGGCGTCCGGGAACGGATGATCCAATAATCGTCGTTGATGATCTGGATATCCCGGGCAACGAAACGCTCCACGGGCAGCAGCGTCTTTCGGTCCACCAGTTGCAGCGTATCGCCGGGCGAAGCGAACAGGAACCCTTCCTGCTGCTCATGGCCGAATTGAAGGCTGATGCAATCGTCGGACAGAAATTCGTTTACCACCATATAGGTACCATGCACATTGGTGGCATCGTCCAGCATATTCTCGAAGACACAGTCGCTGAAACGGATAGTCCCGCAGCAGTTGACAAAGTGCGTGGCATCTGCCGAGGCCGAAATATAGCGTCCTGAGTCTTTGCGAAGCCTGACATGGAAGCGTTCCATCGTTACATTTTCGGTATTTTCTCCGATGAGCGCCATGGCTCCCGCCATATAGATATGGATGTCGGACAAATGGATGTCGGACGAAGAATGTAAGATGATGCCCGGCACGAGCCGGTTCTGCCTGTAAGGCCCCTTGTCGATATAGACGGCTCCGACTGGCGGCACTTCGGCGGCCTGGAATCCGGACAGGCGGACTGTCTGACGGCCCAGGTCCCGGGCGATGAGTTCGCTTTTCCCTTCTGCATGCAGGTATTTGGAGGTATGATAGTAAGGGGCGTTGGTCGCCGGATCGAAAACGATATTCTGCCCCAGGGGCTGGGACCAATCGTACCCCTTGTAGAACAGACGGGTCCCTTTTACCTCGTAGCGGATGTCATCCCTCAAACGGATGTCGATACTCCGGGCCGCCGGATTGTTGGCCACCACCTGGCCCTCGAGGATGAAAGAAGTGTCGTAATCCATGTCGATGCCCGAAACGGAGACGGCACGGCAACGGTTGATATAAAAAGGCACCAGGGAACCATGGAACAAAAATTCGGTCCCGTTTCCCCTGATGGCGACATTTTTCATCCCGTCGAGACAAAAGGCGATCCTTTTATACCCGTTGTCGTTGTTCGACACGCGGACATACTGACCTTCGGCCTTTTCCGGATAGAACGCATACACCCCTTTTTCAAATTCAAGCACCACATTTCCCGTTTTGTATTGCTGCAAGGTCTCCCGTACAAGCGATGTATAGTCGCTTCTTCCGTCAAGGGGGATTTTGATGACAGTCGGGACCGGCGTACAGGAGGCGGCCAGGCTCAGGCAGATACACGCGCTCAGCATCAACCTTGCAATCAGATTCTTTGTTTGATTCATTTCATTCTGCTGTGTTTTGGAGCCAAATGTATGGACAGAAGAAAGAACCCATCCTATCAGAAAGTACAAAATCCTATAAAAACGGAAGAGAAAAGCCACCGCAGAGGTAAAACAAACGAATCTGCACTTTTCACGGACAGATATACACAAAGGAGTGTTGCCCGTCCGGCATCTAAAGATTATCTTTGGCCGCAAGACTATCTGCACTTTATGTTACGATGATTATGATGAAAACGCTGCTTTTCCGCCCCTGCCTTACGATTTTCTCGCTTTGTCTGACGCTAAGCCTGCCGGCCCGGACGGATACGGACGATATCATCAAGAATTATATCCGCATCGGCAGGAACGAGGGCATCGCCAGCAATCATGTGACCGCCATCGCGGATGACATCTACAGACGGATCTGGATCGGCACGGCCAAGGGCTTGAACATCTACGACAGCCATCGCCTGACTACCCTCGAGCGCTATTCGGGCTCCCCTGTTTTTGCCCTGCACGATACCGGCCGGGAAATGCTCATCGCGACGCGCAACTATGTGGAGACCTATGATTATGGACAGGGCACATTTTCCCGCATCACCTGGGAGGGAAAGGAACTGGCCAACACATCCTCCGTTTTTCGCAACGGCAAGCGGATCATACTCGTCGCCGACCATGCCGTGTACAGTTTTGAAAACGGGAGGCTGGATTTGCTGAAAAGCCATCTGACCAACCACCGGATGTGCATGGACAAATTCGGGAGCGTGTGGGCCCTGCATAACGAAACGGTTTACCGGACAGACGCCCGCTTCGACCTTGTCAAATCCTACCGTCTGACCAGTTCCGACCAGTCTCCCGTGACGGGCATCTGCTTGTATGCCGATTCGAAAGGGAGCATCTGGATCGGTACGATGAAAGACGGGCTATACCGCTACAACCGGGCTTATGATGAGTTCAGAAAAGAAGATCTGTCGGCGCTGCGCCCCGCCGGCGAGCCCGAGAACATC
>CAMNQO010000097.1 GCA_946549475.1 uncultured Bacteroidales bacterium | reverse complement strand
GAAGGAAAATACGACAAGGGGCTGATTGCCAACGCCGGAATGATGGCCGACACCATCCGGAGGCTCGGCATCGTTCCCTTCTTCATCAACAGCATCCCGGGCTACTCCATCCAGGAACTCACCCGGCCGGGCTGCTGGTTTGACGGGGATGAAGACCCGCTGGGGCCCTGGGACTGGAAAATCGACTGCATCCGGGACGGCGACATCGCCTACGGCAAATTTCTCTGCGGCGGGAAGGCTTCCTTTGCGACAGTACTGTGGTATCGCGAATTGATGAACGTCCGCCGCGCCCGGCTCCGGCCCGACACCAACGGGGAGCGCATCCTGGCCTGTCTGGAAGAGCGTGGGACGATCACCATCCGGGAAGTCCGGGGTTTGCTGGGAGTCAAGAAAAGCGCGGCGGACGCGGCCATCGCCCGGCTCCAGCATCAGTGCCGTGTCGTTACCGGCGACATCAGCCGCGTCTATCGCGGGCAGCAGATGAACTACAACGGCTGGCAGGTGGCCTCTTTCTGCACCCCCGAAAGCCTTTTCCAGTCAGGACAGACACAGGCGGCATTCCCGGGCTTTCCCGTCTTTGAGGACGAAGCAGACCTTTCGCTCGAAACCTCCCACACTCCGGAAGAATCCCTTGAACTGCTTATCGGCCACATTGCCGAAGTCACCCGCAGCCTCCGCATCGCCGCCTCCCACGAAGACATCCTGAAAATCCTCCGTTAGGGCTCGCCCCAAACCGACGGTGCGGAAACGACGACTACGGAAACAAAGTGCGGAGACGGCGGTCGGAAGCAGCGATACCGAAACGACGGCGCGGAAGCGAAGTACGGAGACGGCGGTGCGGAGACGGCGACTACGGAAACAAGGTGCGGAGACGGCGAGTACGGACGAAAACGGACGAGAACGGCAGCAAGGGTATGCGGGCCGGGGGCTGAGAAATGGCAAAGCACTCATTTAATTAACAATTAAGCCATTACACAAAAGGACCTACTCGCATTGAAGTAGGTCCTTTTACATAACTCTATAGCATACAGACATTTAAGTGACGACACCTTTTCAACACATCCATCCTCCCTCCCTGCCGATTTCCAGCGACTTGGCCAAAACTGACCAATAAGGGTAGAAAGTCCCTACTTGGCGCGCACGGGTGACGCCTGCACATCCCATTTGATTTCTGTTGCATCATCAAGAGGCGCATTACCCACCCGGCTGTCACGAATGGTGATGGGCATTCGCAGGAATGATGCAATTTGTCTGGGGAGAGCATCAGTCCTGCCATTCAACAAAAGAAAAAGTTTGAATTTTTCGTCCAAGTCCAGTGCCAGCATATCGTGGATATCTGTAAAC
Source organism: uncultured Bacteroidales bacterium (assembly GCA_946549475.1). Lineage (GTDB taxonomy): Bacteria > Bacteroidota > Bacteroidia > Bacteroidales > UBA932 > Cryptobacteroides. The sequence continues at coordinate 5,499 of CAMNQO010000097.1, read as the reverse complement.
CCCTTTTCTTTCAGAAGGATAGCGGACATCCTTGCATAATGTGCATCCGATTTTCCCACGAAAACCTCTTTGATATCGTGCTCGCTTCCGATGTTTGCGTGCATAGCCGTCAGCATATCGCCATACGATGTGAAGAATTGCAAAGAAGAAGCATAATCAATTACATTGTAAGTAGAAACGATGAAATCGGTCAACTGATCTTTCTCTTTTCTATTCAAAACGGAGAATGACGCTTGCAAGAAAGCATACGGCAAGGGGTGGTTCTTATGGTATAAGGATAGAATCCTGCGGCGGATTCTTTGCAACGGACGTGAGGATTTTCCGACGACAAGTTCTTCAGAAAAGGGATGGTCGCTGACGGCGTAAGCCAGAAAATTCCAGCGATATTCTTCCGCTTTTGCGCAAAGATGGCGCTCGGGAGCATTGTTCCCGACATACACCAAGTTGGTCCGTATTTTCTTCTCTCCAAACTTGGGAGCGCGCCCGAACGGCGATTCGAAAAAAGCACCGGTATGGTGGCAGGTCCGGTTGTGAAAAAAGGAAAATGTCTTTGAATAATCTCTGACAAAGTTGGATAAATCGCCTTTCCTGTCTTCAATCATTGAAAGATGGATATGGTCAACCATCAGACATACGGACAAGATACGGATCTTATACTTCCTGGCTGTCGTGCAAAGGATGGTGAAAAAGACCAGAAAGTCACTGACGCTATAAAAAATAAGGAAACCATTGATGGTCCTTTGATAGCAATGAATCAAAAACCCTTTCGGAATGCTTTTTCTCTTTATCGACATTGATTGCAGGCACTTAAAGCAACAACAAACCAGTGGCTCATTATTGCAACAATACGGTATTCGTGCCCGGTAGAACCCGTATCCGCTGCGAATATCGGAAATAGTTTTGATAATTCAAAACAGCACACCAGATTCTGCCGAAAGTAGCAATGACAACGACAGGGGGTCGGTCTGCTGCACCAACTCGCAAGCAAATTTTTAGCAATCAGGCGATTACGCAAAAGGACCTACTTCAATGCGAGCAGGTCCTTTTACATAACCATTTAACATATAACCATTTAAGTGACGGCATCTTTTCAACATCCCCTCCATAATGACGGAGATTTATGGTCAGAAAGTATAAAATTGAGAAATTTTGTGTAAGTTTGTAGGACAACAAATAAGGTATATGGCAAGAGAAATCAAATTCTCCCTTGTTTACAGGGATATGTGGCAGTCCTCCGGGAAATATGTTCCCCGGGTGGACCAGTTGAAGAAAGTGGCGCCCGCCATCATCAAGATGGGATGTTTCGACCGGGTGGAGACCAACGGCGGCGCCTTCGAGCAGGTCAATCTCCTCTACGGAGAGAATCCCAACCGGGCCGTGCGCGAATGGACGGCGCCTTTCCACGAGGCCGGCATTCAGACGCATATGCTCGAAAGGGGGCTGAACGCCCTGCGGATGAATCCCGTTCCTGCGGATGTCCGCGAACTGATGTTCAAGGTCAAGAAGGCGCAGGGGACGGACATATCCCGTTCCTTCTGCGGGCTGAACGACCCCCGCAACCTGCGCCTGTCCATCGAATACGCCAAGAAGGCCGGAATGATTTCCCAGGCCGCGCTCAGCATCACCCACTCCCCCGTCCACACGGTTGCCTATTATATGGGGCTGGTGGACAAACTGGTGGAATACGGCTGCGATGAAATCTGCCTCAAGGATATGGCCGGCATCGGACGACCCAATGTCTTGGGCGAACTGGTGCGTGAAATCAAGAAAAAGCATCCGCAGATTTTCGTCCAGTACCACGGGCACACGGGGCCCGGCCTCTCCACAGCATCGATGCTGGAAGTGGCCCGCGCCGGTGCGGACTGCCTGGATGTCGCGGTCGAGCCGCTTTCCTGGGGCAAGGTTCATCCCGATGTCATCACCATCCGGGAGATGCTCAAGGCGGACGGTTTTCTGGTGAAAGATCTGGATATGAACGCCTATATGGAAGTACGCAAACTCACGCAGGAGTTTATCGACGATTTCCTGGGTTACTGGATTGACCCGAACAACTCCCATATGACCTCCCTGCTGGTGGGCTGCGGCCTTCCCGGCGGTATGATGGGCTCGATGATGGCCGACCTCAAAGGTTTCCAGAACGCCATCAATGCGGGCCAGCGGGCCCGGGGCAAGCAGGAACTGAGCCTGGACGAACTGATGGTAATGCTTTTCCGGGAAGTGGAATACGTATGGCCGCGTCTGGGCTATCCCCCGCTCGTGACTCCGTTCAGCCAGTACTGCAAGAATACGGCGCTGATGAACCTGATGGCGACGCTGCAGGGCAAGCCCCGCTGGAGCACCATCGACAAGGACACCTGGAATATGATTCTCGGCAAGATGGGCCGCCTGCCCGGTCCGCTCGCGCCCGAAATCGTCGAACTGGCCAAAGAGAAGGGCCTCGAATTCTACGAGGGCAATCCCCAGGACGCGTTCCCGAACGAACTGCCCAAGTTCGAGCAGATGATGAAGGACGAAGGCTGGGACGAGGGTCAGGACCGCGAGGAACTCTTCGAGTTGGCGATGCACGAGCGCCAGTACCGCGATTATCGCAGCGGTGTCGCAAAGGAGCGTTTCAATGCGGAACTGGAGGAGAAGAAAGCCAAGGCCGGCGCTCCGATTGTCGTCACCCGTCCCGTAGTGGAAATGCCGAAGGTGGACATCGAGGCTCTGACGGCCGGACATCCTTCCGCCCTGCCCGTACAGGCTCCGGTCAAGGGCCAGTTGCTCTGGCAAATCGATGTGGACGATGCCGGCAGCGCTCCCGCCGTCGGCAAAGCCTTCAGGAAAGGAGAAGCCATCGCCTATATCCAGACGCGCTACGGCATCGAGGCGGTCGAGGCCGCTGCCGACTGCCGCATCCTCGCCGTCTGCGCCGCGCAGGGCGCGATGCTCGAAAAGAACGAGATTTTCGCCCTCGCGGAATAGTCGTACGACCTCGATGCGGGTATGTGCTGCCGGCGGGGATATTATAACCCGTAGATGTTGCCGGCGGGAGGAGCCGGAGCGTCTCCCCAACGCTGACCCACCTCGTCCAGGAGGGCTTTGAGCGTCGCCGGGTCGTTTTCGGTGACCAGCCGGATACGCATTTCCTTGAAATTGTCGAGGCCCTTGAAATAGCAGCTGAGGTGGCGACGCATTTCCAGCACGCCCGCCTTGTCCCCTTTCAGCGCCAGGGAACGGTCCAGGTGCCGCCGGGCCAGAGCGACCCGTTCGCGGACCCCCATTTCCGGCAGGCGTTCCCCCGTCTGCAGATAATGCTTGATTTCCCGGAAAATCCAGGGATGCCCGAAGGTGGCGCGGCCGATCATCATACCGTCCACGCCATAGCGGTCGAAAGCCTCCTTGGCCCCTTCGGGCGTACGGATGTCGCCGTTGCCGATGATGGGGATGTGCATCCTCGGGTTTTCCTTGATCTTGCCGATGAGCGTCCAGTCGGCGTCCCCCGTGTACATCTGCTGACGGGTCCGCCCGTGAATGGTCAGTGCCTGGATTCCGGCGTCCTGCAGGCGCTCGGCCAGTTCGACGATGATTTTGCTGTCCTCATCCCATCCCAGCCGGGTTTTGACGGTGACCGGTTTGCCGACCGCATCGACCACTGCGCGGGTGATGGCCACCATCTTGTCTGGGTCTTTCATCATCCCGCTGCCGGCGCCCCGGCCCGCTATTTTCCGGACGGGACAGCCGAAATTGATGTCGATGACATCGGCCCCGTGACCGCCGACCAGTTCCTGTGCACGCTCGGCGAGGCGGGCGGACTCGACCATCGCCTCGGGGATATTGCCGTAAATCTGAATCCCGATGGGTGCTTCTTCGTCGGTGGTTTTGAATTTGTCGAAAGACTTGACGCTGTCGTGGACCAGGCCATCCGACGAGACGAACTCGGTATAGACCATATCGGCGCCATATTCCTTGCAGACGGCGCGGAAAGACGCATCGGTCACATCTTCCATCGGCGCGAGGAAGAGGGGCTGATGGCCCAGATTGATATCACCGATCTTCACCTGAGACTGGTTTTGTGCTTGGGCCGTGGCCCGGTAATGTCCGTGCTTCGACGAAGGCGATATTTTCCGTCTAACGGATACCGTAGCGGGCGAGGATTTTCAGGATGGGTTTCTCAATGCTCTGCGCCCACAGGGTATAGCCATAGTCGGTCGGGTGCGTTCCGTCAACGGAGGCTTCGTGGTCGGGAGATGTGGCGTCCGTCACGACATAATAGACATCCTTGTATTTCTTGCAGAGTTCCGGCATCAGCCAGTCGGACATATCCTGCTTGGCCTGTTCCGCGGCCTCCCTCCTTCGGTCGAAGTTGCGCCACTCGCGGCGGATGGTCCGCTGGAAAATCATCGGGACGCCCGGATGGGACGCGGTCATCCTCTCGATAAACCCTTCAAGACGCTCTTTTATCATCTTTGCATCCGGATTGGAGAAAGCGTCGAAAACGAAAGCGTCCGCCTGGACCTGCTCCAGAAAATCAGCGAAATAGGGCTGCATCTTGCAGTTGCCGCTGAAGCCCAGGGTGATGACGCCGAGACCGGTGCTGCGGCTGAATTGCAGGGGGTAGGCCATACCGGCACGGGAAATGCTGATGCCCTGGGTGTAACTTGAGCCGTGGAAAACCACCTGATGCCGGAAGGGGGAAGGGATGGCTTCAATCCTGGAGCCTTCCGCCACACCGATTTCCAGGTTTTTGACCTCCGAATACATCGGAAGATACAGCAGACATTCTTTTTCGTTTCCGTCCATCCCGTCAATCAAGTTGATGGGCTTATCCGTATATTTCCTGCTGTAGCGGGGGTCATTGCCTTTCGAGGCTGCCCAGAGCCACTGGCCGTCCTGCCGGATATAGAGGTCGAATCCGTGATAGGCCAGCGGCATCGTATTCAGGGCTTCATATTCCCAACCGTATTGCACCTTGATGCTGATGGCGGGAGAATCCGTCTTGAAGACAAGGGCCCAGCCGGCAGGGGAGATGGCCTGGTTGCGTTCGCCACGGGTCCCCAAGGGAAAGACGGTCGTATCAATCCGATGATAATACTCGCCCGTAGGGACATTGCTCTTGCCGATGAGAGTCAGTTCCTTGGCATCGACATAATTGAAAGTCAAATTTTTGTTGACCGGATAAGAACGGGCGATGGAGTCCAGACGGGCGAAATGGGCGTCGTCGAATCGGGCGGACGGGTTGCCGCAAGAGTTTCCGCAGCAGGCATTCACAAGAAAGAGAATGGCGGCGAGGGTCGGAATGAGCGATTGTTTCATATTTTATAAATGGTTGATAATCGTGAGGAGGAATCTTTTTATCCAATGACCGGGAGTCGGCTCCACGGCTCTGTCCGCGCAAATTTAGCGTTTATTCCGCTTTATTCCAAGAAAATTTTCTACCTTTGCAGTCCTTTAAGGATGGTCCGGTAGCTCAGTTGGATAGAGCAACAGCCTTCTAAGCTGTGGGTCTTGGGTTCGAAT